>CAMVKI010000114.1 GCA_947168005.1 uncultured Clostridia bacterium | reverse complement strand
GGTGTAGCGGCGCACAGTGTGCGCCACGGCTTCCCGGTTCCGACCGGACAACAGAAACGGGAGACGCCTGATCCTCGAAAACAGACCCGGCGAGAAAAACCAAACAAGCGGACAGAACAAACAACCGTACATCAAACAGGAGGACTAACTCAATGATCGAACTCTTCAAGACCAACGCGGAAGTTATTGAAAACGG
Source organism: uncultured Clostridia bacterium (assembly GCA_947168005.1). Taxonomy (GTDB): domain Bacteria; phylum Bacillota; class Clostridia; order Oscillospirales; family Oscillospiraceae; genus JAFRPC01. The sequence goes on along the minus strand of CAMVKI010000114.1, from coordinate 7,923 downwards.
CGACAAGTATCTCTATCCCAACCACGTCCGGATGCCCATCTCCATGGAGCGCGGCGAGGGCTGCTACGTCTTCGACAAGGACGGCAACAAGTACCTGGACTACGTGGGCGGCATCGCCGTCAACGGCCTGGGCCACAACCACCCCCGCATCCAGCAGTGCCTGCGCGAGCGCGCCGAGACCATCCTCCACTGCTCCAACTACTTCTACAACGAGCCGGCCGTTCAGACCGCCAAGATGCTGGTGGAGAACAGCTGCTTTGAGAAGGTCCTCTTCGCCAACTCCGGCGCCGAGGCCAACGAGGGCCAGATCAAGCTGGCCCGCAAGTACGCCAAGGACCACGGCCATCCCGAGCGCTACGTGGTCATCACCATGAAGAAGTCCTTCCACGGCCGCACCCTGGCGACCTGCACCGCCACCGGCCAGTACGGCGTGCACCGCTACTTCGAGCCCCTGCCCGACGGCTTCCGCTACGCCGAGTTCAACAACCTCGAGTCCGTCAAGATGCTGATGGACGAGTACGTCTGCGCCATCCTCACCGAGCCCGTCCAGGGCGAGGGCGGCGTCAACCCCGCCACCCCCGAGTTCCTCCAGGGCCTGCGGGAGCTCTGCGACGAGCGCGGCATCCTGCTGATGTTCGACGAGGTCCAGGTCGGCTCCGGCCGCACCGGCAAGCTCTTCGCCCACCAGCACTACGGCGTGGAGCCCGACACCTGCTCCCTGGCCAAGGCCCTGGGCTCCGGCGTGCCCATCGCCGCCGTCTGCGCCCGCGGCGACGCGGCCAAGACCCTGGTCCCCGGCACCCACGGCTCCACCTTCGCCGGCGGCCCCCTGGCCTGCGCCCTGGCGATGACCACCCTGGACGTCATGCTCCACGAGGGCGTCCTGGACAACTGCGCCAAGGTCGGCGCCTACTTCCGTCAGCGTGCCCACGAGGTCGTCGAGAAGAACCACCCCGACGCTGTGAAGGAAATCCGCGGCCTGGGCCTGATCAACGGCATCCAGCTCACCAAGGAGAGCGGCAAGCCCGTCGTCGATCTCTGCTTCGAGGACAACAAGGTGCTCATCAACTGCACCGCCGGCAACGTGCTCCGCTTCATCCCGCCCCTGGTTACCACCGAGGAGGAGGTTGACATCGTCATCAACGCCGTGGACGCGGCTATGACGAAGCTGGGCTGGTAAGAGGATGAATTGCCCTGCGGGCATGAATTGCCTGCGGCATGAATTGCGCCTGGCGGCGCGTGATTTGCCTGCGGGCATTGCGGCAATTCACGTCGGGAAAGCCGACAATTCATAAAATACAACAAGCTGAGAGGAAGGACCTGGGTTGATCCTTTTTCTCAGCTTGTTTTTTTCATTTTTTTGGAAGCGGATGGATTGCGGGAATACGTGGACTGCTTTCGCAGATGCGTCCGGATTTGCCTGCGGCAAATTGTATTTGCTGCGCAAATACCGGGACGCTCACCCCTTGCGGGGTAAGAGCGTCCCCTACGGGCGATGGGGGAGTGCTTCTGAGACAGGCGGAGGCATCAGGGGATGCCTCCCTACGGCGGGGGGTGCCTCCGGGGGGGGCGGCGGACCCCTCCGCCCCAGTGTGCGCACTGGGGCACCTCCCCTTGGCAGGGGAGGTTTTTTGGAGGCATCAGGGGATGCCTCCCTACGGCGGGGAAGGTTTTTTGAAAAAAGGCTTGACAAACGGGGCAAACTGTGTTATTGTCGTAGTACAATCAAGCAAAGGAGGCGAGGCTATGCGGTGGGAGTTTCACGGAGACGCACCCATTCATGCCCAGGTGACGGAGCGGATCGAGCGGATGATTGTTTCCGGGGCCCTCAAGCCCGGGGAGCGGCTGCCCTCGGTGCGGAGCTTCGCACTGGAGGCCGGGATCAACCCCAATACCATGCAGAAGGCCCTGAACGAGCTGGAGCGGGGCGGGCTGATCTACAGCCAGCGCACCGCGGGCAACTTCGTCACAAACGACCCGCAGACCATCGCGGCGGTCCGGGAGAGCCTGGCCGCCCAGACCATCCGGCAATATCTCCGGGGCATGACCGAGCTCGGCTACAGCCCGGAGGAGGCGGAAGCCCGGCTGCGCGCGCAGCTGCAATCAGAAGGAGGAATCGAACATGCCAATCCTGAGCTGTGAGAACCTGACCAAGCAATACGGCGCCGTGACCGCCCTGGACGGCGTCAACCTCAACATCGAGCCGGGGCGGATCGTGGGCCTGCTGGGCCCCAACGGCAGCGGCAAGACCACCCTCATCAAGATCGCCAACGGCCTGCTGACCCCCACGTCGGGGCGCATCCTGATCAACGGCATGGAGCCCGGCGTGGAGACCAAGAAGCTGGTCTCCTTCCTGCCCGAGCGGACTTATCTGGCGAACTGGATGAGCGTGAAGCAGCTGCTCAACTACTTCCAGGACTTCTACGAGGACTTTGACCGGGAGCGGGCGGCCACCATGCTGGCCCACCTGAACATCCCCGAGACCCAGCGGATCCGGCAGATGTCCAAGGGCACCCGGGAGAAGGTCCAGCTCATCCTGGTCATGAGCCGCCGGGCCAGGCTCTATCTGCTGGACGAGCCCATCGGCGGCGTGGACCCGGCGGCCCGGGACTACATCCTCAACACGATCATCGGAAACTACGACCCCCAGGCGGCGGTGGTGATCTCCACGCATCTGATCGCGGACGTGGAGCCCCTGCTCGACGAGGTGGTCTTCATCCAAAACGGCCACATCCTTCGCCACACCCCCGTGGACCAGATCCGCGAGGAGATGGGGAAGTCCGTGGACGCGCTGTTCAGGGAGGAATTCAGATGTTTATGAAATTAGTCAAGCATGAGCTCCACGAGCTCCTGCGGGTCCTGCTGCCCATCTTCGGCGGTCTGCTCCTCTTCGCGGGGGTGACCCGCGGCCTGATCTGGCTCATGCAGCAAAACGACAACCCCATTCTGAGCGTCACCGGCGGCATGTTCATCGGCCTGTTCTTCATGAGCTGCGTGGCCTGCGTGATTCTCACGGCGGTGCTGCTCCTGGTCCGCTTCGCCAAGTCCGTCCACGGCGACGAGGGCTATCTGACCCATACCCTGCCCGTGGGGGTCCACAGCATCCTGTGCAGCCGCCTGCTGGTCTCGGTCCTGTTCCTGGCCGCCGCCATGGGCACGGCCATCGGGAGCGTCCTGATCAGCACCTGGAGACTGGAAGAGCTCTCGGAGATCAGCGAGGGCATCGGCCTGCTCTTTGAGTCGGCGGGCCTGAAGTCCGGCTTCTGGTGGACGATCCTCGCCTCCGTCTTCGTCCAGACGGTCACAACGGTCCTTATGGTCTTTGCGGCCATCTCCATCGGCCACAGCTTCAACCGGGGCAAGGTGGGCTTCAGCATCCTGTTCTACTTTGCCCTGAACACCACCGCCTCTATGATCTCCACGATCCTCAGCCTGCTCCTGATGAACACGACGCTCTTCGACGAGGCCGCGGAGCTCAGCACCGTCACGAGCAGCTCCATGGCGCTCTCCATCGGCATGAACCTGGTCTTCTGCGGGGTGTACTATTTCATCGCGTGGATCATGACCAGGAAGCGGCTGAATCTGGCGTAAGCAGGCAACTGGCAACAGGCAGCAGGCAGCAGGCCCGCCTGTAGCGGCGCACATTGTGCGCCACCGTCTCCCCGCTCGGGCGAGGCATCAGGGATCAGACCCGCCTGTAGCGGCGCACATTGTGCGCCACCGTCTCCCCGCTCGGATTCGGCAACAGGAAACGGGGGATGCGGATTGCCACGGGCCGTACCGGCCCTCGCAATGACAATCCGGGGCCCCGGCAATCTCCTTGAACGTTTAACTTTCAACTCCGGAAGGAGGATTCCGGCATGAAACAACTGCTCTCCCTGCTCCTTGCAGCCCTTCTGCTGCTGGGGCTGGCCGGGTGCGGGACGCCCGTCAACTACGACCTGCCCGAGGAGCCCATCGAGTTCCACACGGTAGAATTTACGAACCCCGACGATCCCGAGGACGGCTATCTCGCCATCGAGTACAAGGGGCGGTGCTATATCCCCTACGGGACCGGCTCCGTCGGCGGGAAGGACCTGGGCCCCTGCCTGGGCTATATCGTCCAGGAGGGCGAACAGCGGGAGGACGACCGGATCTTCCCCCTGACTGCCGATCCTGCGGAAAACTACCTGGCCGAACGCAGCGTCGGCGGCTTCATGGACCAGCCCATCTTCTACCGGGCCACAGACACCCGTGGCCGGGACGTGGACACCCCGTGCTTTATCGAAAGCCTGGAGTATGAGTACTGGAAATGACGGAGGAGCCCTGTTATGCGTCTTTGGAAACGGGTCCTCCTGAGGACAGTCATTGCCTTTCACGTCCTGTCCTTCTTTGGTGCGGCAGCGGCGACGGTCTGGGGCTATGCCGGCGGAATGTTTCCGGCGGGCTGTCCTCGGGCCGCGATGGAAGACCTGATTGGCCTGCTGATGCTGGATTTCGCCCTGTCCGGTCTGCTCTATTGGGCGGGATTGGCCCTTTCGGAGGATCGGCCTGTCGGGAAGGACGACGTCTCCCTGCGGGAGGCCCTCCGCAGGACCTGGTGGGTCTACTTTCCCACGGGGCTGTATGTCCTCCATATCTTTGCTTTCGAGTTTTTCCTCTGGCGCTTCGTCTGTCCCGGGGAAAGCGACCTCCATCGGCTGATCGGCGTCGCGTCCCTGCTGCTGACCCTGAACTGGTACGCTGCCGCCGCGCTGCTCCTCCTGCGCAGAGAGCGGAATCGCAGCGATTCTGAACATTTCGCGAATAGAACGGAGGTTTTGTAGCTATGAAACGTCTGAGAAAAAGCGTTGCCGTGTTTGGCGCGGCGCTTTTGCTCCTGTCGCTCTGTCTGAGTCTCAGCGGCTGCACGGTGCTGCTGGGAGCGCTGGGCTTCTATGAAAAACCGGAGGTTCACGAGGAGCTCTCGGACTACGGGCGCTTCTTCGGTCCCGACGCAACGGAGCAATACCTCGCCGAAGAGAATCTGGATCCTGCCATCTTCCCCGCGGCCCTGACCCCGGAGATGGACGTCCGGGAGTTCAAAATGGTTTATTACAATCCCTGGGACCCCCAGTGGCTCGGGTATCTGACCGTGGCCTACTCCGAGGCGGACTACGCCCGGGAGGCGGAGCGGCTGGCGGCCTTCCCCCGGGGAAGCTATGAAGGGGTCTATTCCGTCACCAGCTTCGTGGAGGAGCCCCTGGCCGTCAACGTAGACAGCTACTCCGGTTTTCTCTACGCCATTCCCACCCCCGGCGCGGAGAACAGCGTGACCTACGTGCTCCTGGAATTCTGCAACTACTTCTACGACCTGGATTACAAGGACTACATCCCCGAGGCCTATCTCCCCCTGGGCTTCGACGCCGGGGAGGACAATCCCTACCGGAAGGCCTGCCTGGGCTCCAACAATCTGGGCGTCCCGCATTCCGTGGACGCGGAGGCCTACGCGGAGTATGAGCAGATTCGGGAGGAAGTCCTGAAGCGCTGCGAGAGCCTGGACGCGGCGGGGCTGGCGGCCCAGCCCGAGGCCGTTGCCGCCTTCTATCGGGCGGACGCCTTCTGGACGGAGTACTCCTGCGGCGGGATCTTCGGGTATTTCGCCAACCCCGCCGGGAAGGACTACGGGCCCGCGCTGTTGGAGGACCTGGACCGGATCGGGGCCTCGGAGCATCGGGCTATGCTGGAGCGCTTTCTGACGGAGAACGGGATCGACCTGCGGGACCTGTCCGAGTTCCGGTGGTCGAATATGAACAAGCTCAGCGAGCGGATTGATTTCGCGGATTTCGATTATCGCTTCGCCGGGCTCCGGCCCCTCTGGGAGCTCCTGGAGGAGTACGCGAGGGAAAACGGTATTGCGTGAGGACGGCAAAAATCTCCCGCTGCGGCATCGGTGCCGCGGCGGGAGATTTTTGGGTGTCTCCGGGACGGGGGCGGACCCCTCCGCCCCAGTGTGCGCACTGGGGCACCTCCCCTTGGCAGGGGAGGTTTTTTAGGGCGGCGGCCTGGGGTCAGGCCGCCCTACGGCGGGGGCTGCGGGTCAGACCCAGGCGGCGTCGGAGAGGCCGGCGTCGAGGAGGGTCTCTACGTCCTCGAACATGGTGCGCTTCGTGGACATGACGGCGATGTCGTGGAGCTCGGCCAGGGCCAGGAGGTTTGCCGGGGGCTCCACCTCCTCGGGGAAGACCACGCAGTGGACCTCCGCCATCATGGACGAGCGGACCACGGCCTGGTTCAGCAGCCGGGTGACCAGCACCGTGTCGCTGGAGGCGTAGCGGAGCACGTCCGCCATCATGTCCGAGCAGAAGACGTTCTCCACCTCGTTTTCCAGCAGGGACTCGTCCGTCAGCACACGGGCGTTCAACAATTCCGCGACCTGCCGCAGCTTCATGGGGATTCCTCCTTTCGGAAGGGATTCTTTTTTGTATAATAACACAGGAGTATTGCTTTTTCAACGGATTTTTGCAGGGATTTCGCATAAGTAAGAAGTAATAGGTAAGAAGTAACAAGTAATAAGTAAGAAGTAACAGGTAAGAGGGAATAAGTGAGAAGAAAGAAGCAAGAAGTAAGAGGCGTCGATTCCGGCGCTTCTTACTTCTTGCTGATTGCCTCTTATTTCTCTCGTTGGGCGGGATCAGGCCCGCTGCTTTCTGCCGAGGATCTTGTTGACCAGGATGCCCAGAATCAGGGCGCAGGCCACGGTGCGGATCTCCACCGCGCCGACCTTGACGATCAGGCCGCCGACGCCGGTGATCAGAATCACGGAGGCGGTGAAGAGGTTCCGGTTCTCGTTCAGGTCCACGTTCTGGAGCATCTTCAGACCGGAGACTGCGATAAAGCCGTAGAGGGCGATGCATACGCCGCCCATGACGCAGGAGGGGATGGACTCCAGGAAGGCGATGAAGGGGGACAGGAAGGAGATCAGGATGCAGAGCACGGCCGCGTACCAGATGGTCACGATGGAGGCGTTGCCGGTGATGGCCACGCAGCCGATGGACTCGCCGTAGGTGGTGTTGGGGCAGCCGCCGAAGACCGCGCCGGCCATGGAGCCCACGCCGTCGCCCAGGAGGGTCCGGTGCAGGCCGGGATCCTTGAGCAGGTCCTTCTCCACGATGGTGGAGAGGTTCTTGTGGTCGGCGATGTGCTCGGCGAAGACCACGAAGGCCACGGGCACGTAGGCGGTGAACAGGGTCACGAAGTAGGGGAAGCTCAGCTCGGAGAAGGCGCCCTTGGCCTTCAGGAAGGTGAAGCCCCACTCGCTGGGATCGTACTTGATGAAGGACTTCAGGCTGAGCTTGGAGAAGCAGTCGACAAAGGGCTGGAAGTTGATGATTTTCAGCTTGTCGACGCCGGCGGCGTCGCCGATCAGATAGAAGATGCAGGCGCAGGCGTAGCCCGCCAGGATGCCGAGGATGAAGGGGATCAGCCGGGACATCTTCTTGCCGTAGGTGGCGAAGAGCACCGTGGTCAGCAGGGTGACGAGGCCGCAGGCCAGGCAGACGTAGACGGAGCCGGTGGGATTCTCCACCAGCTGCTCGACGATGGTGGGGATGCCGTTCTTGAGCTCGATGACGTATTCCATGGACTCGGCGGTGACGGAGCTCTTGAGCAGGTCCGCGATGGCGTTGGGGGCCAGGGACAGACCGATGATGGCCACGGTGGGGCCGATGACCACGGGGGGCATGAGCTTATTGAGCCAGTCGGTGCCCAGGGTCTTGGCGAAGACCGCCAGGATCACGTAAACGAGTCCCGCCAGCACGGCGCCGAGGATCAGGCCCAGATAGCCCAGGGCCATGGAAGCGGCGCCCGCAAAGGCGGAGCACATGGAGCCGATGAAGGCGAAGGAGGAGCCCAGGAAGACGGGGCTCTTGGAGCGGGTGAAGAGCAGATAGACGATGGTGCCGA
>CAMVKI010000113.1 GCA_947168005.1 uncultured Clostridia bacterium | reverse complement strand
TGTATTCCCTGGGCATCGAGGCCTGCCGCTACAAGGACCACTGGCCGGACACCTTCGGCGAGGTACTTCGGGAGGAAGGGCTCTTCGCCCTCAACGCCCTGGCCGCCGCCTTCCCTCCCATGGAGGACTACGACAAGTTCTGCGCCGTGGTGGAATACGCCGATGCCAACAGCAGCAAGGCCTATATCGCCCTGGCTGAGCATCTGGACGAATTTGAGTTCTTCCCCGGGATCAGAGACGAGGACGATCTGGCGGAAACGTGGATCGATTCCCATCCGTATCTCAACCTGAGCGCCGAGCTGGAGGAATGGGGACCCCATACAGATGTGGCGCAATCGGCAGACGCACCCGATTTAAGATCGGCATTCCTGTGGGTTCAAATCCCACCATCTGTACCACCTATGTTGCGTACAGCTCAGTTGGCAGAGCGCCGGGTTGTGGCCCCGGAGGTCGGCGGTTCGAGTCCGCTCACGCACCCCATTCGGGACCTTAGCTCAGTTGGCAGAGCGACAGGTTGAAGCCCTGTGCGTCCCTGGTTCAAGTCCGGGAGCTCCCACCAAATATTTTTCGCGGCCTCAGGGAATCTGATGCGGCAATGGCTTTTGATCGCAGCATTCGCTGCCTGGGGGCCGTGGAGCAACAAATCCGAACAGCCATCCTGTTTTTGTTGCATTTGCTGACTGTTTCCTGTATAATTCTGGTGGATGTAATTTTTCGGGACAGCACAGGAGGAACAGCACAAATCATATGGGTACAAAAAACGATTTTACCAAAGGGAAAATACTCGCTCCCCTGCTTGGGTTTATGGCCCCGGTCTTTCTGGCTCTGCTGCTGCAGGCCATGTACGGCGCGGTGGACCTGCTGATCGTGGGGCAGTTTGCCGAATCTCTGGACGTCTCGGCGGTGTCCACCGGGTCGCAGATGATGATGACCATCACCCACCTTGTAACCAGCTTTGCCATGGGGACCACCATTCTGCTTGGTCAGCGGATCGGCGCGGGCCGGGGCAGAGAAGGCGGCGAGGTGGTCGGCAGCGGGATCTGCCTGTTCGGGGCCATCGCCGCGGTGCTGACCGTTCTCGTGCCGCTGTTGGCAAGGCCGCTGAGCAGCGTTATGAACGCGCCGAAGGAGGCCTTTGCCGCAACTGCCTCCTATATTCGCATCTGCGGCCTTGGCTCCGTGTTCATCATCGCCTATAATCTGATCGGCAGCATCTTCCGCGGCATCGGGGACTCCAAAACCCCCTTGATGACGGTGCTGATCGCCTGTGTCTGCAACATTGCCGGGGATCTCCTGCTGGTCGCCGTGTTTCACCTGGGCGCCGCCGGCGCAGCCATCGCTACGGTGGCGGCTCAGGCGCTCAGCGTGGTGCTTTCTCTGCTGATCCTGCGGCGGCGGGAGCTTCCCTTCCGCTTTGAACGGAAAGACCTCCGCTTCAAACCCTCCGTGATCAAGCCGATGACCACGCTGGGCCTGCCCATCGCCCTTCAGGATCTGCTGGTCGGGATCTCCTTCCTGGTGCTGCTGGCCATCGTCAACGATCTGGGCCTGATCCCCTCCGCGGGCGTCGGCGTCGCGGAGCGCGTCTGCGGCTTCATCATGCTGATCCCCTCTGCCTTCATGCAGGCGATGGCCGCCTTTGTCGCGCAGAATATCGGGGCCGGGAAATACGACCGGGCGAAGAAGACCCTGGGGTATGCCGTCGCGGTCTCCGCAGGCCTGGCGGTCATCATGTTTGCGCTCACCTTCTGGCGCGGCGATCTGCTCTCCGGGATCTTCTCCAAGGACGCCGCGGTCATTGCCGCGAGTGCCGATTATCTGAAGGCCTACGCCATCGACTGTCTGCTGACCTGCTTCCTGTTCTGCTTCATCGGGTATTTCAACGGCCTCGGTCTGACCCGCTTCGTCATAGTCCAGGGGATCGTCGGGGCCTTTCTCGTCCGGATCCCCGTCGCGTTTTTGATGAGCCGCGAGGTCCCGGTCTCCATGTTCCACATCGGACTGGCAACCCCCTGCTCCACCGTGCTGCAGGTGATTCTCTGCCTGATTTGCTTCTTCTGGGCCAATCGGCGCTTCTCCGGCAGCGGCGCAGGAAAAGGCGCTATTCTTCTGTAGGCTCTTCTTTCCCTCATTTGTGGAAAGATTCCTCTTGCTGTTTCGCCAAACTCCTGGCATATTGTGTGTTGCCAAACCAGCAGGGCCTGTTCACAGAAAGATGGAGGGCCATGAAATCGAGTTGTGCGAGCTGAGAGACGCGGATTTCGCATAAAAATCACTACGCCCTGTCAGTGCCCGGCAAAAATCGCCGGGCACTGACAGGGCGTACGATCCTTTTTATATCCGCAAGTTATTCCGCCTCATAGCTCGGCTGCCAGGATGCAAACTGCACGAGCTGCGCATCTGTCCGGTGATAGTAGCGCACGCCCTTGTCCAGCTTGGCGATCTCCCCGTCGGTCAAGGTGAAGTCCAGGATCATCATTTCCTCCTTAATACAGCAGTCCGTTGGCCGTCAGCCAGCGCCGGACGCTTTCGCCGGAGCTCGCGGCGCAGCTGCCTGTGACGGGAAGGCCTTTCTTCACGTCGGCGCCCGGCGCGCACTGGCGGATGGTCTTCTCGCTGCCGCCCATGCCGCTGCCCTCGTTGGTGCAGAGGGGCAGGATGGTCTTGCCGGTGAAATCAAAGGCCTCCCCTCAGTCAAAACGGCGCAGGCAAAGGCCTTCCGCGCCACGCACAGGAAAAGCCGCTGCTCTCCCGTTCAGGAGGCAGCGGCATTTCGCATGTTTGGGAATCATACTGAACTCCCATAAAAAGATTGAAAAATGTTCCGTGTGGGAATTGCGCCAGACAAGGCGGAGGACGCAGATGGGCTGGCGCCCATCAAGGACGACAACGCAGTATGGCACAATTCCCGCCGGAACAGGTTAAAGGTTTTTATGGGAGTTCAGTATCAGGGCTTGTACTGCCAGACAGCCTTGGTCACGAGGCCGTCGGAGACTTGGAGGAGCACCGGGGAGATTGTCTCCTCGGAGCCGGGCCGACTGCCGAAGAGCGCCGGCAGGTTGGCGCGGCGGACCGTGCTGTTGACGTCCTCGCCCTTCTGGTCGTAGACCCGGGAATCGCCGTCGAAGACCAGGCGGGCGGAGCCGGAGACGTACCAGCGCGGCGCGCCGCCTTCGTCCGCCAGGGTCCAGAGCCCGCTGTCCTCCCGGGAAAAGCACAGAACCTGGTCCCCGGCGGTGACGGTGACGCTCGTCCCGTCGGCTCCGAAATCAATGGCCGACACCCGGAAGCTCCCCAGGCCAAAGTCGGAGAGGTCCAGCTTGCCGTAGGGCTCCAGGCTCTCCAGGAGCTCGCTTCGGACCTGGACGCGGCTGAGCAGCTGGGCCTGGACCACATAGACCTCGGCCTCCTCGTCCAGAACTGTAATGTCGCTCTTGTGCAGAATCACGCGCCAGCTGCCGTCGGCAACGGAGCAGCGGGGCAGCGCCGGGGCCGAGAACTGGCAGCGGACCCAGCAGGTCAGAACGGCGCCGTTCACCTCGGCTTTGACCTTGATCGTACCGGGACCCACGGCGCGGACGCGCCCCTTCTGGTCCACGGAGGCCACGCCGTAGTCCTCGGAGCTCCAGAGAATCTCCGCGTCCTCTGGAACCTGATCGACGCGGAGCCGGAAGCTCTCGCCCTCGCCGAAAAAGCTGATGTCGGTCTTGTTCAGGGTGGGGGCGTCCTCGTCGGGCGGCGCGTCGAAGGGGCAGCGAATCCAGCAGGCCAGCTTCGTGCCGGCGACTTCGGCGTAGATCCGGGCCGAGCCGGGGCCCACGGCGGTCACCCGGCCGGTCTGGTCCACGGCGGCGATCTCCTCGTCTTCGGCGGACCAGAGTATCTCCAGGCCCCCCGGCGCGCCGGGGACGGTCAGGGTAAAGCTCTCGCCGGGGCCGAAGAAGCTGATGTCGGTCTTGTTCAGCTTAGGCGTCCAGTCCGGGGGAAGGGTGACGGCGGGCTCCGTCTCGGCGGGCTCCGTGGAGACGGGCTGGGGCGCGAGGGTCTCCGGGGGCAGGGTCGTGGCCGGGACCTCGGTGCTCCGCTCCGTCGGGGCCGGGGTGGAGGGAACGGTGGTATCCCCGGTCTTTGGGTTCTGCGCGCAGCCGGTCAGCAGGGGCAGGGTCAGCAGGGAGAGGACAAGCAAAAGCGTCAGGGCGGAGCGAAGGGCCGTGCCGCCTCTCCGGCGGGTTCCGAAATTGAGCTTGCGCATGGGACAATCCTCCTTTTTGTGAAGCGATTCAGGCTATGGGCTTTTTTCTGCCCTTTGGACGAAGGAAAACGGATTTTGTTCCACGAAAATCTGCGGCCCATTGCGAAAGCGCGGGACGTCGGCTGTTTGGCCGACGTCCCGCTTGGGGCTTGGGATCATAGATTGTCGCCTGCTTCCGCGGCGGTCTCTGCGGATTTGCTGCCGGCGCCGTGCTTGCGGCCGCCGGTTTTTTCGCTTTCCGGCACGCTTTCGTCAGCGCCGGTGCCGAGGCTGCCCTTCCTGTCGCCGTGGCGATGGCCGCGGCCGGTGGACTCCGTTTCCTCCTCCGAGAGCTCAGCGGACTTGTCCGCCCGCTCCCCCCGCGCGGCCTTGGCGGCCTCGTGGGCGGCGGCGTCCTCGGTGCTCCTGTCCAGGATCTCGCCGCTGAGGGCGTCGATCTTGAAGCAGTACCACTGATCCCCGGCGGTAAAGCTCACCCGGTAGGCCACGGTGCCGTCCTCCAGCTTGGTGACGCGGGCCTTGACCTTGCCCGCATCCTCGGCGCTGACCCCGGCCTCAGCCAGGGCGCGCTCCTTGGCGGCGTCCTTACCCAGGGCGTTTTCCGGCTCGGCGACCTTTTCCCGGTGACCGTGCTTTCCGCGGGCGGACGGTTCCGCGCTCGTCTCGGCGCTTGCTCCCGCCTCCGGCTCCGTTACCTTTGCCGCGAAGGCGGTGACGCTCAGGGCTCCGGCCGTCAGGACGGCGGCCAGGAGCAGGGCGATCCATCGTTTCTGTTTCATATTGGTTCACTCCTTTTTATTAATTCCGAACCGGATCGGTTCGTTTTTCACAGAGCTTCCTTCGTCACGGGCTTGCCGCAGACGATGTTCAGGTTGCCGTTGCGGGTGCGCAGCTCGTCGAGGAAGGCCTTGGTTTCGTGGCCGTCCTTGAGCACGACCTTGTAGCTCAGCTCATAGAGGGTCCCCATGTTCGCGGTCTTGACCCGCTCCAGCTCCGCGCTGCGGGTGTACTGCCTGAACAGATCGTCGAAGAGGCCGTCGTAATCCAAATTCTCGGGGATCGTGATTTTGAGCTCCCGCTCGTCCGCCGCGCCGGCGCCGAAGCGGGTCAGGCTCAGCAGCAGCCAGACCGCGGCGATGATGAGGAAGAACACCGCGGCGACGGCCACGTAGCCCATGCCGGTGGCAAGGCCGATGGCCGTTGCCAGGAAGACCAGGCCGATCTCCCGGGCGCTGCCCGGGGCGCTGCGGAAGCGGATCAGTCCGAAGGCTCCCGCCACCGCCACGCCGGCGCCGATGTTGCCGTTGACCAGCATGATGATGAGCTGCACCATGGCGGGCAGCAGGGCCAGGGTCACAACGAAGCTGCGGGAATACCTGGATTTGTACATGCTCAGCGCCGCGGCGCCGAGACCGAGCAGCAGCGAGACCGCTGTGCAGATGAAGAACGCGGATACGGTGATTTCCGTTCCGGCAATGATGGAATTAAGCACTGAGAATGACCTCCTTTTTCTTCACGGCGGATCTGCCGCCGCAGACAAATTGTGTGTAGTACGTTCCGTATTTGGAGAAGCTGGTGGGGAAAGCGCGGGCTTCGGAGAGCAGCCTTGCCAGCCAAAGCGGCGCGGTGCCGGGGATCTTGATCTCCATTAAGATCCGCTTGTCGTCGAGCAGCGGAACTCCGTGATCTCCGGTGCGCAGATCGAGCTCGTTGCTTCTGGCCCGGAGCCCGGTGTCGAAGGTGATCCGCAGCTCGCCGCCGTCGGCGGCGGCGTAGGCCTCCCGGTCGTAGGCGATCATGACCTTCGGCTCCGGCCGGTAGAATTGCAGGAACCAGTCGATCTCCCGGCCGATCTGGCTGCCGTCCCCGGCCTGCTCCCCCTGCAGCCAGCGCAGGGCGTCCCGGGTCTTCATGGTGACGCGGCGCTTGTAGACCACGCCGTCGAACTTCTTCTTGAGCTCCAAAAAGACCGGGCTCTGGCTGCCGGGCACGCCGTAGCTGCGCAGCCGCAGCTTTTCCTTGTAGACCGGCTTTTCCAGCGAGGCGCGGATCAGCGCGTAGTTTTCCGTATCGTAATAGATGTTGCAGATGGTATAGCGGGGATGGGCGTCGGGCTTCATATAGGGCGCCATGCCGCGCTTCACGGCCTCGTACTGCGCCGGGCTGAGCAGATATTTCTTCTCATAGCGCTTGAAGCAGCTTTGCAGATCGCTCATGTCGATTGCCTCCTTTGTCCGGGATTCGGCCGCGCTCGGCGCGGACCGTTTTCATGGCCCAATCATAGCACGGGACCGGGGCGGAAATCTCCGAGATTCGGCGGCAAAAAATACGAAAATTATACGAAAGCCTTCGTATGGATTGCGGCAGCTTCCGGCCCCGATTGTCATTGATTTTGCGGCGGGCGGCTGATATAATAGAGAAAAAACGAGGAAACGAGGACGAAACAAATGGAAGCAATGAAAAAGCGCGTCTATGTGGCGGACGACGACGACAATATCCGCCAGGTGGTCAAGACCTTTCTCTCCAGCGACGGCCACGAGATTGAGGACTTCCCCACCGGGGAGCTGCTGCTGGAGCGCTTCCGGCAGCAGCCCTGCGATCTGGTGATCCTGGACGTGATGATGCCGGGCCGGGACGGCTTTGCGATCTGCACGGAGCTGCGGAAGATCAGCACGGTTCCGATTATCATGCTGACGGCCAGGGACTCCGAGAACGACTACGCCATGGGCCTGGGCCTCGGCAGCGACGACTATATCACCAAGCCCTTCTCCGCCATGGCCCTGCTGATGCGGGTCCGGGCCATCTTCCGGCGCATCGACTTTGAGAGCCAGAAGCACGAAGCGCCCGCGGCCTCCGCCGTCGCCGTCGGCGGACTGCGGCTGGACGAGGACAAGCGCCGCATCCTCAGCGACGGAAAGCCCCTGGCCCTGACGCCCACGGAGTACGAGGTGCTGAAGTATCTGATGCTCCACGCGGAGCAGGCGGTCTCCCGGGAGGAGCTGCTCAACACGGTCTGGGGCTTTGAATCCGTGGTGGAGACCCGGGCCACCGACGATACGGTGCGCAGACTGCGGCAGAAGCTGGGGGCCAGCGGCGTCAACATCGCCGCCGTCTGGGGCTACGGCTTCCGATTGGAGGCAGCCAAATGAAAAAACAGCGGCACATCCGGACCCGGCTGAGCTTCACCCTGATCGGCCTGACCTGCGCGATCCTGCTGGCGGTCATGCTGGCCTTCAATATCGCGGTGCAGGGCTATATCCGCTCCAGGGTCTCCACCCGGCTGGGCGAGGTCACCCAGAGCATCTCCGACGACCGGCGGGACGATGTACACGGCCCGAAGGGGGACAAGCGTTTCGACGAGCGGCCGGACCGCGTAACCGGCGCGGAATACAGCGCCGCGGTGCTGGCGGAGGACGGAGCCCTGAAAAAGCTTCTGTACGGAAACGACGCCGCGGCGGACGAGCTGGTCCTCTATCTCAGGGATTCGGAGCTTCCAAAGGACGTGAAGAGCGAGGTCGTCACCCTGGACAGCGGAACCTATGCCATTTCGATTCAGCAGGACCCGGTGGAGACCGGCAGCCGCCTGCTGATCTACGCCGACGTGACGGCCATCACGGGCTTTACAAAGCAGGTCAACCTCATCCTCCTGCTCGTGATCGGCGCGGCCATTCTGTTCTCCGTCCTCCTGAGCCGCCATTTTGCCAAGTCCTTTGCCAGGCCGGTGCAGACCCTCTCTGACTTCGCCGCGGAGATCGGCGGCGGCAAGCTGGAGCCCCGGGAGCTCGCCTTCCGCGACACGGAGTTCCGGCAGCTGGCCGACGCCATGAACGGCATGGTCCGAGAGCTCCAGGACGCGAAGCAGAAGCAGGAGACCTTTTTTCAAAATGTATCCCACGAGCTGCGCACGCCCCTGACCTCCATCCGCGGCAACGCGGAGGGCATCG
>CAMVKI010000112.1 GCA_947168005.1 uncultured Clostridia bacterium | reverse complement strand
TTCTCCCTGGTCCGCAAGGTCTTCGACGTGGAGCACGCCGACCTGAAGGCCCCCGTGGCCGCCCTGGGCGGCAGAAGCCTGGGCGAAGCCCTGCTGACCCCCACCCGGATCTACGTCAAGCCCGTGCTGGCGGTGATGGAGAAGCTCCGCGTCAAGGGCGTCTGCCACGTCACCGGCGGCGGCTTCTACGAGAACATCCCCCGCATGATCCCCGAGGGCCTCTGCGCCCGGATCGAGGAGAAGAACGTGCGGGTCCTGCCCATCTTCGAGCTGATCGAAAAGACCGGCGGCATCTCCCGCCGGGATATGTTCAACACCTTCAACATGGGCGTCGGCATGTGCCTGACCGTGGCGGCCAGGGACGCCGACGCGGCCCTGGCGATCCTGCGGGAGCAGGGCGAGGACGCCTATCTCCTGGGCGAGATCGTCCGGGGCGAGCGGAGGATCGAGCTATGCTGAGCCCGGCGCGGCGCGTCCGCACCGCGGTGCTGGTCTCCGGCGGCGGCACGAACCTCCAGGCCCTGCTGGACGCCCGGGGCGGCGTGATCCGCAGCGCGGAGCTGGCCCTGGTGGTCTCCAACAACCCCAGGGCCTACGCCCTGGAGCGGGCCGCGGCCGCGGGCATTTCCGCTCTGACGATCTCCGCCAAGGCCCTGGGCGGCAGGGAGGCCTTCGAGCAGGAGCTGCAGCGGGCCTTGGAGCTCCACAGGATCGAGCTCATCGTCCTGGCGGGCTTTCTGACCATCCTCTCGCCGGACTTCACCCGACACTGGGACCACCGCATCCTCAACGTCCATCCGGCTCTGATCCCCTCCTTCTGCGGGAAGGACTACTACGGCCTGAAGGTCCACGAGGCGGCCCTGGCCCGGGGAGTCAAGCTCACCGGGGCGACGGTCCATTTCGTCAACGAGATCCCCGACGGCGGCGAGATCCTGCTGCAGAAGGCCGTGGAGGTCCTGCCCGGCGACACGCCGGAGACCCTCCAGCGCCGGGTCATGGAGCAGGCCGAATGGATCCTGCTGCCGCAGGCCGTGGAGCTGGTGGCCGAAGGGCTGCTGCGGGAACACAATTAAGAATTAAGAAGTAAGAATTAAGAAGTTTTCGAGGAATTGTTATGAACGTTTACCAAACTTCAGATATTTCAGAGCTGGTCCGCGGGAATTCCTATCCCGGGCGGGGCATCGTCCTGGGGCTGACGGAGGACGGGAAACGGGCCGTTTCCGCCTACTTTATCATGGGCCGCAGCGCCAATTCCCGGAACCGGGTCTTTCGGCTCAAGGACGGCGCGCTCTTCACCGAGCCCTATGACGCCTCCAAGGTGGAGGACCCCAGCCTCATCATCTACGCCGCCCTGCGGCAGTTCGCGAATAAGCTGATCGTCACCAACGGCGATCAGACCGATACGGTCTGCGAGGGCCTTGCGGCGGGCAAGTCCTTCTCCGAGGCCCTGGAGGCCCGGCGCTTCGAGCCCGACGCCCCCAACCTGACCCCCCGGATCAGCGGCGTCTTCACTCTGGACGCCCGGCGGCCCCGCTATGAGATGAGCATTCTCAAGAGCATCGACGCCGAGGGCTCCGACTGCGCCCGCTATACCTTCTCCTATCCCGCCCTGCCCGGCCTGGGCCACTTCCTCCACACCTACGTCCGGGACGGCAGTCCCCTGCCCTGCTTCCAGGGCGAGCCGGAGCGGGTGCGGCTGGGAAACGACGCCGACGCCTTTGCCGATTCCCTCTGGGAGAGCCTGGACGCCGACAACCGCATTTCCCTCTACGTCCGCTTCACCGAGCTGGAAACCGGGAGCTGCGAGGAACGGCTGATCAACCGATACGAATAAGGAGCGCCCATGAACGAATTTGAACTGAAATACGGCTGCAATCCCAACCAGAAGCCCGCCCGCATCTTTATGGAGGACGGAAGCGAGCTGCCGGTGGAGGTCCTCAACGGCCGGCCCGGCTATATCAATTTTCTCGACGCGCTGAACTCCTGGCAGCTCGTGAAGGAGCTGAAGCAGGCCCTGGGGCTTCCCGCCGCGGCCTCCTTCAAGCACGTCAGCCCCACCTCCGCCGCCGTGGGTCTGCCCCTGTCCGAGGGGCTGAAGAAGGCCTGCTTCGTGGACGACGTCTCCGGTCTGGACGAGAACCCCCTGGCCTGCGCCTACGCCCGGGCCCGGGGCGCGGACCGGCTCTGCTCCTTCGGCGACTGGGTGGCTCTCTCCGAGCCCTGCGACGCCCTGACCGCCTCCCTGATCAAGCGGGAGGTCTCCGACGGCGTTATCGCCCCGGGCTACAGCCCGGAGGCCCTGGAAATTCTGAAAACCAAGCGCAAGGGCGGCTACAACGTCGTGCGCATCGACCCCGCCTACGTTCCCGTCGAAACGGAGCGCAAGCAGGTCTTCGGCGTGAGCTTCGAGCAGGGACGGAACGACTGTCGGATCGACCGTTCCCTGCTGGAGCGCGTCGTCACCGCCAACAAGCTCCTGCCCGATTCCGCGGCCCGGGATCTGATCGTCGCCCTGATCACGCTGAAATATACCCAGTCCAACTCCGTCTGCTACGCCGTGGACGGGCAGGCCATCGGCGTGGGCGCGGGCCAGCAGTCCCGCATCCACTGCACCCGGCTGGCCGGCTCCAAGGCCGACACCTGGTTCCTGCGGCAGGCGGACAAGGTCCTGAATCTGCCCTTCCGCCCCGAGCTGGGCCGCCCGGACCGGGACAACGCCATCGACGGCTACGTCAACCGGAACGAGGAGGACGTCTGCGCCGAGGGCGTGTGGCAGCGCTTCTTCACCCGCCGGCCCGAGCCCTTCACCCCCGAGGAGCAGCGCGAATATCTGCGCGGGATCCGGGGCGTGGCCCTGGGCTCCGACGCCTTCTTCCCCTTCTCCGACAATATCGAGCGGGCCTTCCGCAGCGGCGTCAGCTACGTCGCCCAGCCCGGCGGCTCCATCCGGGACGACGCGGTCATCGAAGCCTGTAACCGGCACGGAATGGTCATGTGCTTCACGGGCCTGAGACTGTTCCACCATTGATCGAGAAACGCTGCTGTAGCGGCGCACAGTGTGCGCCACCGAGAAACGCTGCAAGGGAGTAACTATGAAAGTAATGGTCATCGGCGGCGGCGGGCGGGAGCACGCCATCGTCAAAAAACTGAAAGAAAACGAAGAGATCACCGAGCTCTACTGCCTGCCCGGCAACGGCGGCATCGCCCGGGACGCGGTCTGCGTCCCCGTCAAGGCCACGGACCTGGAGGGCATTCTGGCCTTCGCCCGGGAGCGGCAGATCGATTACGCCGTGGTGGCCCCGGACGATCCCCTCGCCCTGGGCGCCGTGGACCTGCTGGAGGCCGCCGGCGTGCCCTGCTTCGGGCCAAACAAAAAAGCCGCCCTCATCGAGGCCTCCAAGGTCTTCGCCAAGGAGCTGATGAAGCGTTACGGCATTCCCACGGCCCGGTACGAGAGCTTTGACGACCTGGACGCGGCCCTGCGCTATCTGGAAAGCGTCCCCATGCCCGCCGTGGTCAAGGCCGACGGCCTGGCCCTGGGCAAGGGCGTCATCATCGCCCAGACCCTTCCCGAGGCCCGGGAGGCCGTCCGCGCCATGATGGCGGACAAACGCTTCGGCAAGAGCGGCGAGCGGGTCGTGATCGAGGAATATCTGGAGGGTCCGGAGATCTCCGTGCTCTCCTTTACCGACGGCAAAACCCTCGTCCCCATGGTCTCCTCCATGGACCACAAGCGGGCCGGAGACGGGGATACGGGTCCCAACACCGGCGGCATGGGCACCGTCGCCCCCAATCCCTATTATACCCCGGTGGTGGCGGAGCGCTGCATGCGGGAGATCTTCCTTCCCACGGTCCGCGCCATGGCCGCCGAGGGTCGGCCCTTCAAGGGCTGTCTCTACTTCGGCCTGATGCTGACCAAGGACGGCCCCAAGGTCATCGAGTACAACTGCCGCTTCGGCGACCCGGAGACCCAGGTGGTCCTGCCCCTGCTGAAGACGGACCTGCTGACGGTCATGCGGGCCGTCACCGAGGAGCGGCTTGCGGACTGCCCCGTGGAGTTCTCCACGGATGCCGCCGCCTGCGTGATCCTGGCCTCCAGGGGCTATCCCGGCGCCTACGAGAAGGGCTTCCCCATCACCATCCCCGAAGATCTGGAGGCGGAGCTCTATATCGCCGGCGCGCGGGAGGAGAACGGGCAGCTGCTCAGCTCCGGCGGCCGGGTCCTGGGCGTGACGGCCACCGCGCCGGAGCTCTCCGAGGCTCTGCGGAAGGCCTACGCCGCCGCGGACCGGGTCCGCTTTGAAAACGCCTATTGCCGCCGGGACATCGGCAAACGCGCCCTTGCGGCGAAGGAGGAGTCATGGTCTACCGAATTTTTGTAGAAAAGAAGCCGGGCTTCGCCCAGGAGGCGGAGGCCCTGTGCCGGGAGCTGCGCTCCTTCCTGGGGATCGAAAGCCTGGAGCGGGTCCGCATCCTCAACCGCTACGACGCCGAGGAGATCAGCGCGGCCCAGTTTGAGGCCGCCATTCCCACGGTCTTCTCGGAGCCCCAGGTGGACGAGGCCTCGGCGGCCCCGGCGCTCTCCGACGCCGACGCCGTCTTTGCCGTGGAGTATCTGCCGGGCCAGTTCGACCAGCGGGCCGACTCCGCCGCCCAGTGCATCCAGATCCTCTTCCAGTCCGAGCGGCCTTTGATCCGCTCTGCCAAGGTCTACGCCCTCTACGGCGGCGTCAGCCCCGAGGCGCTGGAGAAGATCAAGAAATACGTCATCAACCCCGTGGAGGCCCGGGAGGCGGCGCTTTCCCTGCCCGAGACCCTGAAAACGGCCTATGAGATCCCCACGTCCGTCCGCAGCCTGGAGGGCTTCCGGGAGCTGGACGCGGCGGGCCGCGCCGCCATGATCCGGGATTACGGCCTGGCCATGGACGAGGGCGACCTTGCGTTCTGCCAGGATTATTTCCGGGGCGAGGACCGGGACCCCACCGTCACCGAGCTCAAGATGATCGACACCTACTGGTCCGATCACTGCCGCCACACCACCTTCCACACCATCATCGACCGGGTCAGCTTCGAGGACCCGGAGCTGCAAACCACCTGGGCCGACTATCTGGCCCTGCGCAGGGATCTGGGCCGGACCAAGCCCCCCTGCCTCATGGATCTGGCCACCATCGCCGTCCGGGATCTCAAACGGCAGGGAAAGCTGGACAAGCTGGACGAGTCCGAGGAGATCAACGCCTGCACCGTCAAGATCACGGTGGAGGTGGACGGAAAGCCCGAGCCCTGGCTGCTGCTCTTCAAGAACGAGACCCACAACCATCCCACGGAGATCGAGCCCTTCGGCGGGGCCGCCACCTGTATCGGCGGAGCCATCCGGGACCCGCTCTCCGGCCGGGCCTACGTCTACGGGGCCATGCGCCTCACCGGCGCAGCGGACCCCACGGCGCCCATCTCCGAGACCATCCCCGGCAAGCTGCCCCAGCGCAAGCTGGTGACCACCGCCGCCGCGGGCTATTCCTCCTACGGCAACCAGATCGGCCTTGCCACGGGGCTGGTGGAGGAGCTCTATCACCCCGGCTACGCCGCCAAGCGCATGGAGATCGGCGCGGTCATCGCCGCCGCCCCCCAGGCCAACGTCCGCCGGGAACGGCCTGTCCCCGGGGACCTGGTCATCCTCCTGGGCGGCAGCACGGGCCGGGACGGCATCGGCGGCGCCACCGGCTCCTCCAAGGCCCACAACGCCCACTCGGTGGAGAGCTGCGGGGCCGAGGTCCAGAAGGGCAACGCCCCCGAGGAGCGCAAGCTCCAGCGTCTCTTCCGCAATCCCGAGGCCTCCCGCCTCATCAAGCGCTGCAACGACTTCGGCGCCGGCGGCGTCAGCGTTGCCATCGGCGAGCTGGCCGACGGCCTGCGCATCGACCTCAACGCCGTGCCCCGCAAGTACGAGGGCCTGGACGGCACCGAGCTCGCCATCTCCGAATCCCAGGAGCGCATGGCGGTGGTCGTTGCCGCTGCCGACGCGAAGCGCTTCCTGGACCTGGCCGAGGGCGAAAACCTCCAGGCCTGCGTCGTCGCGGAGGTCACCGAGACGCCCCGTCTGGTCATGGACTGGAACGGCAGGCGGATCGTGGATCTCAGCCGGGAATTCCTGAGCTCCAACGGCGCGAAGAAATTCATTTCCATCGAGACCGCCGCCCCCAGGCAGGAGGAGGACGCCCTGCCCGCCGACTTTGCCGCGGCCTGCGACCGCGTGGCCGAGGATCTGAACCTCTGCTCCCATCGGGGCCTCTCCGAGCGCTTTGACTCCACCATCGGCGCGGGCACCGTGCTCATGCCCTACGGAGGAAAGCATCAGCTCACGCCCATCCAGGCCATGGTCCACAAGATCTCCCTGGAGCGGGGCCGCACCGACGACTGCTCCCTGATGGCCTACGGCTTCGACCCCCGGCTCTCCTCCGCCAGCCCCTACCACGGGGCCTATCTGGCGGTGGTGGATTCGGTCTCCAAGCTGGTGGCCTCCGGGGCGAAGTTCGAGGACGTCTATCTGAGCTTCCAGGAGTATTTCGCCAAGCCGGGCCGGGACCCCAAGCGCTGGGGCCAGCCCCTGGCCGCTCTGCTGGGCGCCTTCCGGGCCCAGCGGGATCTCGGCGTGGCCGCCATCGGCGGCAAGGACTCCATGTCTGGCAGCTTCGAGCAGCTGGACGTGCCCCCCACCCTGGTGAGCTTCGCCGTCACGACGGATAAAACCGCAAACATCGTCTCTCCGGAGTTCAAGGCGCCGGGCCACCCGGTGGTCCTGCTGGCCCCGGAACGGGACGAGCACGGCCTGCCCAGGCCCGATTCCCTGCTGGCCCTCTTTGACCGGATCACCGCCCTGCAGCGGGCCGGGATCATCCGGGCCTGCTGCGCCGTCGGCCCCGGCGGCGTGCTGGAGACCGTGCTGAAAATGAGCTTCGGCAACGGCTTCGGTCTTCGCTTCAACGAAAATCTCTCCCTCCGCGACCTGCAGAAGAAGCAGTACGGCTCCTTCGTGGCCGAGCTGCGCGAGGGCGTTCCCGAGGCGACCCAGATCGGCGTCCTGCGGGCGGAGCCCAGCTTCGTTTACCGGGATACGCGCCTCGACGCCGAGGCGCTGCGGCTGCGCTGGGAGCGCCGTCTGGAGTCCGTCTGGCCGACGGGGATCGACCGCAAGGCCGAGCCCTGCGAGGCCCTGTCCTTTCACGCGGAGAAGCGGGCCGCGCCCGCCCTTCGCTGCGTCCGTCCCCGGGTCCTGATCCCCGCCTTCCCCGGCACCAACTGCGAGTACGACAGCGCACGGGCCGTCCGGGAGGCCGGCGCGGAGCCGGAGATCCTGGTGATCAACAACCGCAGCGCCGACGGCATCCGCCGCTCCGTGGACCGCTTTGCCGAGGCCCTGCGGCAGGCCCAGATCGTCTTCATCCCCGGCGGCTTCTCCGGCGGCGACGAGCCCGACGGCAGCGGCAAGTTCATCACGGCCTTCTTCCGGAACGCCGCGATCCGCGAGGGCGTCACCGAGCTTCTGGAGCGCCGGGACGGGCTGATGCTGGGCGTCTGCAACGGCTTCCAGGCCCTCATCAAGCTGGGCCTGGTGCCCTATGGCCGGATCACCGACCCCTCCCCCGACAGCCCGACTCTGACCTTCAACACCATCGGCCGCCACCAATCCCGGATCGTCCGGACCCGGATTGTCTCCGACAAGTCCCCCTGGTTCGCCGGGCTGAAGGTGGGCGAGGTCGTCAACGTCCCCATCTCCCACGGCGAGGGCCGCTTCATCGCCTCCCAGGCCGTGCTGGACGAGCTGATCCGAAACGGGCAGATCGCCACCCAGTACGTGGACCTGGAGGGCGTCCCCAGCATGGACCTGCGCTTCAACCCCAACGGCTCCGTTCTGGCCATCGAGGGGATCTGCTCTCCGGACGGCCGCGTCCTGGGCAAGATGGGCCACTCCGAGCGCATCGGCCCCGGCCTCTATCAGAACGTCCCGGGCAATTACGACGCGCATCTGTTCGACTCCGCCGTGAAATACTTCCGCGGTCTGTAGCGGCGCACATCGTGCGCCATAAGTGAAAGGAGAACCGCAGCCTTCCCCTTGAGGGGAAGGTGGCGCGAAGCGCCGGATGAGGTGGTGCCGGAACAGCGCACCCACCTCCCATCAAAGAAAAGCAAAGGAGATCCGCCATGGCAAGCTTCATCACCGAGCCCTCCCGTACCTTTAACGAATATCTGCT
>CAMVKI010000111.1 GCA_947168005.1 uncultured Clostridia bacterium | reverse complement strand
AGCTGCGGGACGGTTCCGACGCGCTTCGTACCGGTATGGAGCAGTTCAATGCGGATGGGATTCAGAAGCTGTCTCAGCTCGTTACAGCAGACGGCGCAGGCTTTGCGGAACGTCTGAAAGCGATCGCCTCGATTGGAAAGGAATACCATTCCGCTTACACTGGCCTGTCCGATGACGCGGAGGGCGAGCTGCGCTTCATCTACCGTACCGCTGCGATCGGAGAGTGACAGCATGGTTAAAGCAGCTTGACTGATGAGAACCAGGTCATCAAAATCTTCATAGAAAACCAGGAGGTCTGCAAGCTTGTGGCTGCAGGCCTCTTGGTTTTCGGGAATGCTTTGCAATTCGGCCGGGAAACGAGCGCTCTCAGAAGCCTGTCACGCGTGTAGATTCTTTTCCACCTCGCCGGCCCGATTTGCCAGATGCTGGGCCAGGGGTCTGGTTTCCAGGCGGGCTTTTTCCGCCCGGATCTCCGCCATCAGGGCTTTTGCTTCCTCATCGGCAGTCTCCTCGCGGTAAAGCGCTTGAATCAGTTTGTCCTGTCTTGCAATAATGCCGCTCTGAATCATTGCGGTGGGCTCCGCAGCAGTCAGCACCCGCCTGGCGCCGGTTTCGATGCGCTGCTCAGCCTCCCTGCGGATGCGCTCGGATTCCGCCTTCACCGCAGCCAGGCGCTGCTTGACACGATCCGTGCGATAGATCACCTCGGGATAGGCGTCGGCAAAGCGGCGGTAGAAATAGGAGCGGTTGGTGAGCAGGCGGCGGACCTCCATGCTGATTTCCTCGGTGTTGTCCGCCTGGCTGCTTTCTACACTCCGTTTCACCAGACGCAGTACGAGGTGGGTCATGACGTAGTCAACTGCAAAAACGGCCAGCAGCGCAGCCGCGAGGACTTCCTTCGTCGGTGCCGGAAGCAGCGCAAACAGCCGCTCAATTATCGGATTAAGCAGATGCAGGATCGCTGTCCCGCCCATGCCGAAGAGAATCAGATTCCCGATCCAGACCCTCCCGTGCAGGTTCATGGGTTTCTGGCTGTAATCCCACCAGCGGGCATGGAAGCGCTTCTCCATCAGGCAGCTCGTCAAATACTCCACCGTCCCACAGAGCAGGAAGGACATCAGAAAGCTGGTCCCGTAGGAATCGGAAGCACGGGGAAAGACGATGCCCGCCAGCGTGATCAACAGCGCACCGCTTCCGTAGATCGGGCAGATGGGCCCGGTAAAGAAGCCGCGGTTGATGAACCTGTGGAACTGAATGTATTTCAGTGTCACCTCAATCAGCCAGCCCGCCAGGGAATACAGAAAAAACAGCAGCACAAGCTGACTCAGGGTTGCGAAAGCATTCTGTTGGATGACCACATTTTTCTCCTCACTCTCTCGGTTTCAATTGGCGAAAATCGTCGTAAATCGCACGTGACAGATTGACGAAGGCCATTTTGACCGTTTTTCACATCCTTCGTAAAATTACAACTGCCTCGGCAGCTTCTCTCCATGTTCCGGGGAGTTTTTGTTGCGCTTGGCCCGGCTTTTCCCTTTTCCAGAATACAAGCCCGTTTTGCGTGTGCGTAATGGAATCATCCGGTCTTGTTTCCGCATTTGGCGCAGAATTTCGCGCCGGGGCGCAGGGCTGCCCCGCATTCCTTGCAGAATCTTGCCGCCGGGCCCGGCTTCGGTTCCGGCTCCGGTTCCGGGGGCGCCTCCGGCTTTCCTTCCGCCGCGTTGTCCCGCATCTGATAGGGAACAAACAGGGATAGGATCTGTTTTTCCCGCATCAGGAGCAGCAGGATTTCTCCCTCCGGCAGGGCCATGTAGTAATTGCAGCCCTCCGGATTAAAGGTCGGCTCCAGCTCATCCGCGAGGATCAGCATGGCATTCCGGTCGAATATGTTGTCGGAATCCTGAAATTCCCAGTGAAGAATTCTGAAGTCGATGCTGTTTACGGCTTCCTTGAGCGTCTTGTAGATTTCCATAGCTTCCATGCCTCCTGCCTGATCATTCCTCATTCGCTTCCCAATTATCGATCTCTGTAAGGACCTGGCTGAATACCCCGTCTCCGAACACGGCGCTGTTCACGCCCTCGTTGACCGTATCGTTGAAGCCCTTTTCCATCTTCTTCAGCGTCTCGTCCCGGATCTCCTCGGCGGATTTTCCGTCAACCCAGCCCTGGAACACGGTTTTTCCGCCCTCCATCGTGGTGTTGTACAGCAGCTTCTGGCCGAAGCCGTTGGCGCTGTCCTTGATCAGATCGCCGCCGGTGCTGATGGCGGTGTCCGTGACGGCCTGGGTCAGGTTCTTGTTCCCGGCGGTCCATTCGCCCAGATTGGACGCTGCGTTCCTTGCCGCGAGGTAGCTCTTCTTGATGATTTTTGCCTTCGCGATGATGGCGGGATTGCCGGTCTTCTCGGCGACCTTTTCCGCCACGTTCATCGTTGCGTCCACGGTCTTCTGCACGGTCTGGGCGGTCTGGAAGCCGGCGTTCATGTATTCCGCTCTGGCCTCATGCCGGGCCTGCTCCTGATAGATCTGGCCCCGCTCGGTCAGGACCTTCTTCTTGAACTCCTTGGTGTCGCCGTCATAGACGCCGCGCTTGTAGGCGATTTGGTTTCTGTAATCCTCCTGGCGCTCCCGTTCGGCGTTTTCCTTTTTCTCCCGCTCCCAGTCCTTCGCCTCCCAGGAGAGCCCCTGATTGTCCTCGCGCTGCTCCTTCTGCGCGCTTTGGGCGGTTTCGTCTATCTTCCTGTAGTAGTCCCGCTCGCCGGAGCTCCGCTCGTACATGTCCTTCAGGTCGTTGACGTCGTAGCCCTGGCCCCAGTCCTTCGCGTTGTGATACTCCGGCTGGCCCGTATCCGGGTCCACGCCGGTCTGCACGTAGGTCACGGTCTCACCGGTGATCGGGTCCTCGAAGCTGATGTCGCCCTCGCTGTTGACGCGCCAGCTCGGGGGAAGCTCCGATCCGCCGCCGGGACCGCCGGGCCCGCCGCCGCCGATCGCTCCCGCCAGGCCGCCCAGCAGGGTGCCGACGCCCCCGCCGATGATGGCGGTGGCCGCGGCCTCCGAGATGACGCCCGCCTCGGAATCGGGAAGATCGGCCCGATCCGGGTCCTCCGGGTCCGGCGGCAGCTCCGGCCCGGGGTCGTTCTCCGGCTCCGTGGGCTCCGCCGGGAGGGGCCCGGTCTCCGCCGGCTCCGTCTCAGGCTCCGCCGGGAGCTCTTCGGTCTCCGCCCCCGTGGGCGGCGCCGATTCCTCCGGGGGCTCCTCGCCGGGCAGATAGTCCACCTTCACCATCTCCATGTGATCCAGGGTGCTGTAGCCCGCGCCGAGGTCGATGTGGTTCTCATATACCGCGTGGATCCTGCCGTCCTCGCCCCAGCTGAAGACCATGTCGTTGTAGCTCCTGGTCTCCGAATTGTAGGTATCAATGGAAATGCCCAGCTCCGGATAGTGCTCTGTGACCTTGACGCCCATGATGTTTTCATCGGTCCGGGAGCTCGCCGCAGCCGGGTCAAAATGATGCCTGGACAGATCCGCGTGGTTGTCCGTCTTGATGATCGTCACGTTCTCGTCGTCTCCGTAGATCGATTCCCAGTCCACCTCCGGCAGCTCCTCCACCGGTACCAGGCTTGAGAACCGGAAGGTGGAGCCGCTGAGCTTTTCAATTTTATAGTAGAAGTCTTCGATCTGCTCTGTCGCGTAGTTCATGCCCGTATAGCGATAATAGCCCACAATATCGTCCAGGGTGATGCCGGCGGCCTCGCCGTTCGGGCCGGGCTTCGTCTCCTTTTTCTCGACGTCGATCAGAATCCCGCCGACGTAGCAGGAGACGCCCTGATTTGCCACGGCGACGGCAAGATCCGAGGAGCTTGCCGTAATCCTGCCGTTTTCTCTGGCAAACTCGATCGTCCCCTGCGCCTCGAGGAGGTCTCCGGCGCCCACGCTGATCTCGATCTTCCCGTCGGCATAGCTCCCCTTCAGGATCATCTCGATGGGCTCGCTGCCCAGCCGATAGACGTCCTCCCCGGCTTTCCATTTGCAGTTCTCCGCCGCGAGAGAGAAGCTGACGGTACAGGTCCCGTCGTTCTCCGCGGCAATGCGCAGCTCCCCGTTCACGGCGGCAATCTCGCTGTCCCCGATCAGGGCCTTCAGCTGCTTGTCAAACTCCTCCCGGCTCAGGGTCTCCGACGGCCTGCCTCCCATGTACTGATTTACGAAGGAGACGTATTTCTCGCCGCCCCTTGTGTAATTGGCATAGCCCTCCTCCGTGACCGCGCCGGAGACCATCCGGATCGTTCCGGTATAATTCCCCGCCAGCTCCGGGTCAAAGCCCGCGGCCAGGGCGGGCCGCCCGAAGGAGAACAGCAGGCCGCCGACCAGCAGGAGCACCGCCGCCCCGGAAGCGGCCCGCTTCGCGGCGTTTTTCCCGATCAGGGAGAGGACGATCCCCGCCGCAAGCAGCGCGGCTCCCGCGGCAATAAGAATCCACGGCCTCCGGAGCAGCGTCGCCGGGACGGCAACGGCAAAGCCCGCGGCAAAGCCGGTCAGCGTCCGTTTGATCCCGCCCAGGGAGGGCGCCCTGCCCCCGGACAGCAGGCCGGTCACGCCGGACACCAGCGAAAAGAGAAAGCCCCGGCCCCGGATCACGGCGATCGCCGCGGCCGCGGCCCCGGCCACCGCAACCATGAGGTTTTTCGGCGTGGCGGTGATGTTGAAGAACCAGTAGAGGACCAGGCCCGCGCCGCTGCCGATCAGATAGGGCGCGACGGCCTTCAGGCCGCTCAGCGCCGCGCCCTTCACCCCGGCCCCCGCGCTGCCGCGCCGGGAGGAGGCGGTCTTCTTTTCCGTGAGCGCGTTGATCAGGGACGTGACAATCGCCGCGAAAAAGGCCTTGCCGAAGATTCCCCCGACGGCGCCGACGATGCCGCCGTACATGCCGCCGTTGGAATAGCTCAGCGTATTCAGGACCCTGATCGCCGGCGAGCTCCTGCCCAGGGTCCCCAGCAGGGAAAAGACGATCCAGATCAGGGTCAGCACGGCGGTGGGCAGCAGCTTCAGGGGGTGCCTGAAATAGTCCAGGACAGCCTCCTTCAGCCTGGCCGCAAAGCTCCCCGCGCCCCCGGCCCCGGCTGCTCCTGCCTCCGTTTTCCTCTTCTCCGGCCTTCCCGCTGCCGGAGCCGCGCCGCCGCCCTTGACAGGCTGCCCGCCTCCCACGCGCCTTTCGCCGCCCGCCGGGGCGCCGCATTCCGCGCAAAAGGCCGCGCCCTGCGTCAGCTCCTTTCCGCAGTTTTCGCAATACTTCGCCATATCGTACCTCCCGCCCTCTGTGCCGTGTCGATTCTACGCTTTCCACAGCGCCGGAAAGAATTCCGGCCATTCTGCTCCAAGCAGCGCTTTTTCTGGCTGTTTTGTATATTATATCCGAAATACGCCGTATTTTCAAGATGGTTACCCGCTTTCAGCGAAATAATATTCATTATCTCATAAAGGGACGGCTCCGTGACCGCGAAGGCAATCACGGAGCCGTTCCTTATGATTTCCGTCAATTCACCGGCGTATAGCCCGTCCTCTCCACCAGGGCCTGGCCCTGGGGGCCGGTGATCCAGTCCAGGAGGGCCAGGGTGTTTCCGTCGGCGTCGCTCCGGGTCACGGCGTAGAAGCTGCTCGCCAGGGGATAGCTGCCGTTCTCGATGTTCTCCGCCGTGGGGGCGACCCCGTTGATCTCCAGCAGCTTCACGTCGAAGCCCTTCATCAGAGCCGTGCAGTAGAAGCGGAAGGAGAAGCCGAGGGCATTCCGGTGGTTCTTATAGACCGAGACCTGCTTCACGATGTCTCCCATGCCGTCCAGGACCTCCTCCTGCTCCGCGGCCATGAGGGGCGTGTCGCCCATGACGAAGCGGCGCAGGGCCGTCTGGCTGCCGCTGCCCTCGTCCCGCTGATAGGCCAGGATTTTCCCGAGCCGGGGCGCGCCCAGCTCCTCCCATTGGGTGATCATCACTAATTATTCATTATGAATTATTAATTCCTTCCCAGCTCCACTCTCCCCGTCGCCACCCGCTCGCAGAAGCGCTTGTCGTGCTCCACGAAGAGGATGGTCGGGCGGCTCTCCAGCAGCAGCTCCTCGATCTGGCCCCGGGAGAGAATGTCGATGTAGTTCAGCGGCTCGTCCCAGAGGTAGAGCTGGGCCGGCTCGCAGAGGCTCCGGGCCAGGAGGACCTTCTTCCGCTGCCCCATGCTGAAGCGCTCCATGGGCTTCTCGAACTGGCTCCGGGGGAAGTCCAGCTTCCGCAGGAAGGTCAGGAACAGGGTCCGGTCCAGACCGTATCGCTCCGCGTAGTCCGTCAGGGAGCCGGAAAGGCCCCCCGTGTCCTGCTTCAGATAGGAGATCACCAGGCCGCTGGCCAGCCCCACGGTCCCCGAGGCCGGGGCGGCCTCCCCGGTCAGCAGGCGCAGGAGGCTGGTCTTTCCGGCCCCGTTGGGGCCCGTCAGGTCCAGCCGGTCCCCCCGGCGGATCGTGAAGCTCACCGGGGCGAAGACCGGCCCCTCGCCGTAGTCCACGGTCACGTCCCGGAGCTCCGCCAGCAGCTCGCTGCGGCAGGGCAGGCAGGGCAGGCGGAGGCTGTCGGCCTTCTCGATGTCCTTCAGCAGGCGGCTCTTCTCCTCCATGGCCGCCTCCTGCCGCCCGGCGATGGTCTTGGCCCGCTTGTTGGCCTTGCGGGACTTCTCCCCCAGGTAGGGCTTTGCCTGCCCGGCGCCAATCTTCTCCCGCTCGGCCCGGTCGGCCCAGCCGGCCTTCTCCCGGGCGGTCTGCTCCAGCCGGGAGATCTCCTTCTTCAGTCTGGCGTTCTGCGCCAGCTCAGATTCGTCCTGCCGCCGCCGGTTTTCCAGCCAGGCAGAGCAGCTGCCCTTCCGGACCTCGATGGTGGCCCGGTTGATGGACAGGACGTGGTCCACGCAGCCGTCCAGAAAGGCCTGGTCGTGGGAGACCAGGATGAAGCCCTTCTTGCCGTGCAGATAGCGGCTCAGCAGCTCCCGCCCCCGGCGGTCCAGGTGGTTGGTGGGCTCGTCGATGAGCAGGAAGCGGTTCTCCCGCAGAAAGAGGGCGGCCAGGAGGAGCTTGGTCCGCTCCCCGTTGGAGAGGGTGGCGTAGGGCCGCCGGAGGACCCCCTCATCCAGCTCCAGCTGGGCCAGCTCCCGCAGCAGCCGCCAGCGGGGCAGCCCCGGGCAGCAGCGGGCGGCGATCTCCTCCCCGCTCTCGCCCCGGTCCTCCACCGGGAAGGGGAAGTAGTCGAAGGCCACCGGGGCGCTGATGGAGCCCCGGTATTCGTATTGGCCCATCAGCAGCCGCAGGAAGGTGGTCTTCCCCCGGCCATTCCGGCCCACGAAGCCCAGCCGCCAGTCGGTGTCCAGCTGAAAGCTCGCGTGCTCAAACAGCAGCTCCGGGCTGCCGTCATATCCAAAGCTCAGGTCCTGAACGGAGATCAATGCCATGGTCGTTTCCTCCAATCGATGAAAATGGCCGCAGGGTTCCCCCGCGGCCATACTTCCTGCATCTCAGGCGGACGCCATGCGGAGCTTCCCTGTTCACGGCGCACGAAAACCGGACGGCCGCAGCCGCCTCTCGCCGTATCGTCGAAACAGGAAACTCAGCGCATCTTATCCCTCCGTTCTTTCGTATATTTTACCATAGACTCCCCCCGCTTTCAAGCCCCCCGAAACATTTTTTATCTGTTCAGCAGCCCGTAGGGGCCGAAGTCGCAGACTCACGAAGTATGCCCACATCGGCCCTGCCCGCCGTTTTTTGATTGACAAAAAGCCCGTTTGGATATATAATATTGTGCGCGTTTAAGTTGAAATTCAGCCGCAACGCGGCTTATTCAGGAGGTCTCTATGAACAACACCGAAAAGACCATGGACAAAATCGTCGCCCTGTGCAAGAACCGGGGCTTTATCTTCGCGGGCTCCGAGATCTACGGCGGCCTGGCCAACACCTGGGACTACGGCCCTCTGGGCGCCCGGCTGAAGAACAACGTCAAGGACGCCTGGCGCAAGCGCTTCATCCAGGAGCGGCACAACTCCTTCGAGGTGGACGCCGACATCCTTATGAATCCCCGGGTCTGGGAGGCCAGCGGCCACGTGGGCTCCTTCTCCGATCCCCTGCTGGACTGCAAGGAGTGCAAGATGCGCTTCCGCGCCGACAATCTGATCGACGAGTTTGACCCCGAGGCCCACGCCGACGGCATGACCAAGGAGGAGA
>CAMVKI010000110.1 GCA_947168005.1 uncultured Clostridia bacterium | reverse complement strand
AGCTGGCGCAGGGTGTCGATGTCGTTGGTGTAGTGGGACATGATGTCGCCGTGGCCGTGGGCGTCGAAGTACTTGATGGGCAGGGCCTGCATCTTGTTGAACATGCGCTTGCGCATCTTGTCCAGGAAGCCCTGGGTGATCACGGCCATGAGCCGCTGGTACAAGTAGTTGCAGACGATGGTCAGCACCAGCAGGACCACCATGAAGATCAGAACGGAGAAAATTTCGGCCTTGGCCGCAGCCCAATCCGTGTTCTTGTTCTCGACGAAGCGGAGGATGATCTCGGAGATCTTCTTGATGAAGACTGAGGGGGAGATGTTGCCGATGGAATAGATCGCCATAAAGACCATGGCCAGCAGGAAGGGCCACTTGTAGTCCTCCATGAGCAGCTTGACGACCCGGCCCATGGTGCCCTTCCGGGCCTTGGGCATGTTCTTGCCCTTGGGCATTTCCTTGGCGGGCATATCCTTGGGATTCTGCGTCTTAGCCATCGTCTTTTCCTCCCTTCGTCTGGGATTCAAAGACCTCGCGGTAGATCTCGCTGGTCTTCAGCAGCTCTTCGTGGGTGCCCTGGGCGGCGATCCGGCCGTTGTCCATGACCAGGATCAGATCCGCGTCCTGGACCGAGGCCACGCGCTGGGCAATGATGAGCTTGGTGATGTCCGGCAGCTCCTCCCGGAAGGCCTTCCGAATCAGGGCGTCGGTCTGGGTGTCCACCGCGGAGGTGGAGTCGTCGAGGATCAGAATCTTCGGCTTCTTCAGCAGGGCCCGGGCGATACAGAGCCGCTGCTTCTGGCCGCCGGAGACGTTGGCGCCGCCCTGCTCGATGAAGCGGTCGTAGCCGTCCGGGTGGGCCACAATGAAATCGTGGGCCTGGGCCTGCTTGCAGGCCTCGATCATCTCCTCGTCGGTGGCGTCGGGATTGCCCCAGCGAAGGTTTTCCTTGACGGTGCCGGAGAAGAGGATGTTCTTCTGGAGCACCACGGCCACCTGGTTGCGCAGGGCCTCCATGTCGTAGTCCCGCACGTCCACGCCGCCGACCTTGACGCTGCCCTCGCTCACGTCGTAGAGCCGGGAGATCAGCTGGATCAGGGTGGTCTTGGAGGAGCCGGTGCCGCCCAGGATGCCCACGGTCTGGCCGGACTTGATGTGGAGATCCACGTCGGCCAGGGCGTAGGCCTGGGCCTCGGGATTGTACTTGAAGCTCACGTCCTCAAAGTCGATGGAGCCGTCCGCGACCTCGGTGACCGGGACCTTGATTTCTTCGCCGTCCGGCAGCTCCAGGGTGCCGGCCTCGGGGTTCTTCAGAGTGGGCTCGGTGTCCAGGACCTCCACCACGCGGCGGGCCGCCTCGGCGGAGATGGTCAGCATGACGAAGATCATGGAGAGCATCATCAGGCTCATGAGAATCTGCATGGCGTAGGTAATCATGGAGGCCAGATCGCCCACCTGCATCTCCAGACCGCCGGAGGAGATGATGGTCTTGGCGGAGAGCAGGGGAATCAGGATCATGCAGATATACATAGCCAGGAGCATGAGGGGGTTGTTGATGGCGAGCAGCTTTTCGACCTTGGTGAAGTCGTTGCGCACGTCCTCGGAGGCCTTGCCGAACTTCAGCTTTTCGTAGCCCTCCCGGACGAAGCTCTTGACCACCCGCATGCCCTTGACGTTCTCCTGGACGGAGTTGTTCAGGTTGTCGTACTTCTTAAAGACCCTCTTGAACATGGGCATGGCCTTTTTGGCAATGAAGATCAGACCGAAGGCCAGGATCGGGATCACCAGCAGGAAGACCAGGGCCACGGGGCCGCCCATGTGTACGGACATCAGCACGGCGAAGACCAGCATCAGCGGCGAGCGGACCGCCACGCGGATGATCATCATAAAGGCCATCTGGACGTTGGTGACGTCGGTGGTGAGCCGGGTCACCAGGGAGGCGGTGGAAAATTTGTCGATGTTGGCAAAGGAAAAGCTCTGGACCTTGGCAAAGAGGTCGTGGCGCAGGTTCCGGGCGAAGCCGGCGCCGGCGGAGGCCGCGAACCAGCCCGCCAGGATGCCGCAGCTCATGGAGCCCATGGCCATCAAAACCAGAATCCAGCCGTAGTGCAGGATCACGGCCATGTCGGCCCCGGCCTCGATGGCGTTGATCAGCTTGGCGGTAATCAGGGGCAGGGTGCATTCCAGGCCCACCTCGCCGATCATCAGCAGGGGTGTGAGCAGCGTGTGGGTCTTGACGTCCCGCACACAGCCCATCAGTTTTTTGAACATTCGGTTCCCTCCCTTGTTTTTCCGTTTTTGAACGAATGATATGAACTAATTAATCATACCACAGCTTTCCGCAAACGGCAAGAGCCGATTTTCACATTTTAAAAGAAAAAGATTTTCACATTTAAAAGAAAGTTTCCGTAGGGGCCGATGCCCACATCGGCCCTCCGCTCCCCACCCGCGGCGGCCGCCTTCCTTTGAACAGTTTGTAAATTCTCGAAAATATACTTGACTTTTCCCAAGGCCGGGTGTATATTAGCACTCAGAAAGGCGGAGTGCTAAAAGGAGATGACAGGATGGAGCTCACCGACCGACAAAAACAGATCCTGCGGGCCATCGTGGACATCTACGTCTCCACGGCGGAGCCCGTGGGCTCCAAGGCCATCGCGGCCCTGCCCGACGTGAATTACTCCTCCGCCACCATCCGCAACGAGATGGCGGAGCTGACCCAGATGGGTCTGCTGGAGCAGCCCCACACCTCCGCGGGGCGGGTCCCCTCCCCGGCGGGCTACCGGCTCTACATCGACGAGCTCATGCAGGACTACCGCCTGAGCCTGGACGAGACCAGGAGCCTCAACGAGGCCCTGGAGCTGAAGAGCCAGGAATTCGATAAAATGATGTCCCAGGTGGGCAAGCTGGTCTCCAAGATGACAGACCTCCCGGCCTACACCGTCGCCACCCGCCGCAGCGAGGCCGTGGCGAAGCACTTCGACCTGATCATGGCGGGGCCGGGCAGCATCATCCTGGTGCTGATGCTCTCCGGCGACGAGGTGAAAAACAAGCTCGTCAAGCTGCCGGTCCGGGTTTCGGAATCCGATCTGAAGCTCCTGGCCGCGGTGCTCAACGCCAGCCTGACGGACCTGACCGCCGAGGAGATCACCGGCGAGCTGCTGGAAAAGATCACCCGCTCCGCCGGGGCGGCCAGTCCCCTGGTCCCCCTGGTCATGGACTTCACCCTGGAGTGCCTGCGCAAGCAGCACGGGGACGTCCACCTGACGGGCCAGATGCGCCTGCTGGGCCAGCCCGAATACCGGGACGCCGCCGGCAAGGCCCAGGAGGTCTTCGAAACCCTGGACGAGGAGCTGATCACCAAGCTCCCCGCGGTCCTGCCCAAGGACGGCCCGGTCCAGTTCCTGGTGGGCCCGGAAAACGTGGCGAAGGAGCTCAAGGACACCTCGGTGGTCATGATGCGCTTCGACATCGGCGAGGGCATGCAGGGCACCATCGGCGTCGTCGGCCCCACCCGGATGGACTACGCCAAGATCACCGCCAAGTTAGGTTACTTCGCCGAGAACCTGGGCAGAATGTTCCAGAAGAACGGCCAGCCCACCCCCCCGGCCCTTCCCGACGGAACGAAAAATGAAGAATGAAGAATTAATAATTAATAATTATGGTATGTTTCAAATTGCCATTTGAAACATGATAAAACGCCGTAGGGCGGCCTGACCCCAGGCCGCCGCCCGCCCCGGAGGCACCCCAAAAAGCCTTCCCCTTGAGGGGAAGGTGGCGCGAAGCGCCGGATGAGGTGGTCCCCCGAATCCCCCCCAATTTCCCCCGTGGGAGCCGGGTCTCCCGCCCCGGAGGCACCCGTAGGGGCGGCCATTGGCCGCCCGCCCCCCGCGCCAGCCTTCCCCGCAACACCAACCCCGTAGGGGCGGCCATTGGCCGCCCGCCAGCGGAACCACCTTTCAGTTTTGCCGTAGGGGCGCTCAATGAGCGCCCGTTACCCCCAGATCACCGAAAGCTGCGTTTTTCATGAAGCAGCGTCAAACCTTCCAATTATCACGTAGCAAAGGAATGAGTTACCATGTCCAAGAAAAACAAAGAAAAGAAGGACCAGCCTGTGACCGAAGAAACCGCCTCCGAGGTCGAGGAGATCCGGGAGGAAGCTCCCGTCGAGGAAGCCCCCGCCGAAGAGCCCCCCAAGGCCGAAGCTCCCCAGGAATCCGAGCTTGAAAAGGCCCAAAAGGCCCTGGCCCAGGAGCACGACCAATACCTGCGTCTGGCCGCGGAGTACGACAACTTCCGCAAGCGCAGCCGCAAGGAGAAGGAGGCCCTCTACACCGACGTGAAGGCCGAGACCGCCGGCAAGTTCCTGCCGGTCTTCGACGACCTGGAGCGGGCCCTCGCCAACGAGACCGCCGACGAGGCCTACAAGAAGGGCGTGGAGCTCATCATGGCCGAGTTCCGCAAGATCATGACGGGCCTCGGCGTGGAGGAGTTCGGCGAGAAGGGCGACGCCTTCGACCCCAACGCCCACAACGCGGTCATGCACGTGGAAAACGAGGAGCTCGGCGAGAACGTCATCGCCCAGGTCTTCCAGAAGGGCTTCCGCATCGGCGACAAGGTCATCCGCCACGCCGTCGTCCAGGTCGCAAATTAACGCATCCTGTAGCGGCGCACAGCGTGCGCCATGCACAGCGTTCGCCATATAAACCTGTTAAACCATACACTTTCATATATAGGAGGAAATTACAATGAGTAAAATTATCGGCATCGATCTCGGCACCACCAATTCCTGCGTGGCGGTCATGGAGGGCGGCGAGTCCGTCGTCATCGCCAACGCCGAGGGTTCCCGCACCACCCCGTCCGTGGTAGCCTTTTCCAAGACCGGCGAGCGCATGGTCGGCCAGATCGCAAAGCGTCAGGCCGTGACCAACGCGGACCGCACCGTCTCTTCCATCAAGCGTCACATGGGCGAAAGCTACAAGGTCGCCATCGACAACAAGAACTACACCCCCCAGGAGATCAGCGCCATGATCCTTCAGAAGCTGAAGGCCGACGCCGAGGCCTATCTGGGCGGCACCGTCACCGAGGCGGTCATCACCGTCCCCGCCTACTTCAACGACGCCCAGCGTCAGGCCACCAAGGACGCCGGCAAGATTGCGGGCCTGGAGGTCAAGCGGATCATCAACGAGCCCACCGCCGCGGCCCTGGCCTACGGCGTGGACAAGGAAGCCGAGCAGAAGATCATGGTCTACGACCTGGGCGGCGGCACCTTCGACGTGTCCATCCTGGACATCGGCGACGGCGTGGTGGAGGTCCTCTCCACCGCCGGCAACACCCACCTGGGCGGCGACGACTTCGACAACGACATCATCAACTACCTGGTCTCCGAGTTCAAGAAGAGCGACGGCATCGACCTGTCCAGAGACAAGGTCGCCATGCAGCGTCTGAAGGAAGCCGCCGAAAAGGCCAAGATCGAGCTCTCCGGCGTCATGTCCACGGAGATCAACCTGCCCTATATCACCGCCGACGCCAACGGCACCAAGCACATGAACGTCACCCTGACCCGGGCCAAGTTCAACGAGCTGACCGCCCATCTGGTGGAGGCCACCATGGGCCCCGTGCGCCAGGCTCTGTCCGACGCCGGCCTGCAGCCCAGCGACCTGAGCAAGGTCCTGCTGGTTGGCGGCTCCACCAGAATCCCCGCGGTCCAGGAGGCCGTCAAGAAGATCACCGGCAAGGAAGGCTTCAAGGGCATCAACCCCGACGAGTGCGTGGCCATGGGCGCCGCCATCCAGGGCGGCGTGCTGACCGGCGACGTCAAGGACCTGCTTCTGCTGGACGTCACCCCCCTGAGCCTCGGCATCGAGACCATGGGCGGCGTGTTCACCAAGCTCATCGAGCGCAACACCACCATCCCCGTCAACAAGAAGCAGATCTTCTCCACCGCCGCCGACGGTCAGACCTCCGTGGAGGTCCACGTGCTCCAGGGCGAGCGCGAGATGGCTGCCTACAACAAGACGCTGGGCCGCTTCCAGCTCAGCGGCATCGCGCCGGCCCCTCGCGGCATCCCCCAGATCGAGGTCAGCTTCGACATCGACGCCAACGGCATCGTGAACGTCTCCGCCAAGGACCTGGGCACCGGCAAGGAGCAGAACATCACCATCACCGCCTCCTCCAACCTCTCCAAGGACGACATCGACAAGGCCGTCCGCGAGGCGGAGCAGTTCGCCGCCGAGGACAAGGCCCGCAAGGAAGAGGCCGACACCCACAACGAGGCCGACCAGACCGCCTACCAGATCGAGAAGACCCTGAACGAGCTGGGCGACAAGGTCAGCGACAGCGAGAAGGCCCCCATCCAGGCCGCCATCGAGCATCTGCGCGAGCTCAACAAGGGCAACGACGTGGCCGCCATCAAGGCCGCCATCGAGGAGACCAACAAGGCCTTCTACCCCGTGGCCGAGAAGCTCTACAAGCAGTCCGCCCCCCAGGGCGACCCCAACGGCGGCTTCAACCCCGGCGCCGGCTTCAACGGCGGCCCCAACGGCGGCTTCAACGGCAAGCCCGACGACGGCGTAGTAGACGCGGACTTCGAGGAAGTGAAAGATTGATAAATGAAGTATTTGCTGTCGCAAATATGAAGTATCCGCTGGTGCGGATATGAAGTATGCCTGCCGCTGACGCGGCTCGGCATATGAAGTATGGCTTCGCCATATTGACCCGTAGGGGGCGGCGTCCTCGACGCCCCGAGCGTATCAAATCTGATACCTCCGGATCGTCGGGAACGCCTGCCCCCATAAAAACATGATTTGATTTCCATCGGTTTATTCGCAGAATAAACCGATCCCGCAATATGCGCAAAGCGCATACTTCATATCGGCGAAAGCCGATACTTCATCTGCGAAGCAGACTTCATATCGCCGGAAGGCGATACTTCATTTCACCTGTGAGGTGATCCAGATGGCAAACGAAAACAAACGAGATTACTACGAGGTCCTCGGCGTCGAGAAGAACGCCGCCGCGGACCAGATCAAAAAGGCCTACCGCAAGCTGGCGGCCAAATACCACCCGGACGTGAACCACGAGGCGGACGCCGAGGCCAAGTTCAAGGAGATCAACGAGGCCTACGAGGTCTTGTCCAACCAGGAGAAGCGCCAGCTCTACGACCAGTACGGCTTCGCGGGGGTGGACCCGAACTTCGCCGCGTCCCAGGGGGGCAACCCCTTTGAGGGCTTCGGCGGCTTTGGCGGCTTCGGCGGCTTCGGGGACATCTTCGGCGACTTCTTCGGCGGCGGCGCCCGCACCCGCGGCGCCAGCCGGGCCGCCCGGGGCGAGAACGTGGTGGTCCAGGTGGAGGTCAGCTTCGAGGAGGCGGCCTTCGGCTGCAAGAAGGACGTCAACGTCTCCCGCATCGAGACCTGCGACCAGTGCCAGGGCTCCGGCTGCGCCGAGGGCACCCAGCCCGAGACCTGCCCCCAGTGTAGGGGCAGCGGCCAGGTCCGCACCACCCAGAGCTTCATGGGCATGACCATGCAGTCCACCGCGGCCTGTCCCACCTGCGGCGGCCGGGGCAAGCTCATCAAGAGCCCCTGCTCCCGCTGCAAGGGCAAGGGCCGGATCAAGCGCACCCACAGGGAGACCGTGGACATCCCCGCGGGCATCGACGACGGCCAGGCCTTCCGGATCTCCGGCCAGGGCAGCGCCGGGGCCAACGGCGGTCCCAACGGCGATCTGATGGTCAACGTCCGCATCCGCCCCCACGAGCTCTTCACGAGAGAGGGCTCCAACGTCTACTGCGAGATGCCCATCTCCTTCTTCCAGGCGGCCTGCGGCGCGGACATCGAGGTCCCGACCCTGGACGGCAAGGTCCGCTACAACGTCCCCGAGGGCACCCAGACCGGCACGGTCTTCCGCCTGAAGGGCAAGGGCATCCCCTACGTGGGCTACAAAAACCGCGGCGACCAGTACGTCACCGTGGTCGTCGAGACCCCCACCAAGCTCACCCGGGAGCAGAAGGACATCCTCCGCCAATTCGAGGAGGCCACCGAAAAATCCCAGCCCAAGCGCAAGAGCTTCTTCGACAAGCTCAAGCGCAACTTCGGCTGAGAAACCCGAACCAATTTGAATAACCCAAACCAATTCAGGATAAATAGCCCGAACCAATTCGAATAACCCGAATCAATTTGGGATTAATAACCCGAGCCAATTTGGGATTAATAACCCAAACCAATTTGGGATTAATAACCCGAACAAGCGGCGGACCGGAAAGCATGC
>CAMVKI010000109.1 GCA_947168005.1 uncultured Clostridia bacterium | reverse complement strand
TGGTGTAGACCGGGGCCAGCTCATGCTGGGAGGGGGCCACCTCGTTGTGCTCGGTCTTGGCCGGGATGCCCAGCTTCCAGAGCTCCCGGTCCAGCTCCTCCATAAAGGCGGCCACCCGGGGCTTGATGGAGCCGTAGTAGTGGTCGTCCAGCTCCTGGCCCTTGGGGGGCGGAGCGCCGAAGAGGGTGCGGCCGGTGAAGATCAGGTCCTTCCGCTTCTGGTAGAGGGCCCGGTCGATCAGGAAGTACTCCTGCTCCGCGCCCACGCAGGTCCGCACCCGGCGGACCTCCTTGTTGCCGAAGAGCCGCAGGATCCGCAGAGCCTGGCGGTTGAAGGCGTCCATGGAGCGCAGGAGGGGGGTTTTCTTGTCCAGGGCCTCGCCGCCGTAGGAGCAGAAGGCCGTGGGGATGCAGAGGGTCTTCTCCTTCAAAAAGGCGAAGGAGGTGGGGTCCCAGGCCGTGTAGCCCCGGGCCTCAAAGGTGGCCCGCAGGCCGCCGGAGGGGAAGGAGGAGCCGTCAGCCTCGCCCCGGATCAGCTCCCGGCCGGAGAACTCCGCGAGGACCCGCCCGTCGGAGGCGGGAGAGATGAAGCTTTCGTGCTTCTCGGCGGTGATGCCGGTCATGGGCTGGAACCAGTGGGTGAAGTGGGTGGCGCCGTGCTCGATGGCCCAGGCCTTCATGGCCCCAGCCACGGCGTTCGCCACATCGGGGCGCAGGGCCTTGCCCTCGTCGATGGTCCGGTGGAGCTTCTGGTAGACCTCCGCCGGCAGCGTCTCCTTCATGACCCGGTCGTCGAATACCAGACTGCCAAAGCAGTCAAAATCATGATCCATGCAAATACTCCTTTTCGCGGCCCGCCGAAGGCAAAGCCGCATTAAATACCGATCTATTATAGTAAATGAATAATTATTTGTCAATGCCCGGTTTTCCTTTTCTTCCCAACGGCTTGACACGGAGCCCGCGGCGTGATACCATTAGGTTGTCCGAGACCTCGGACGGATCCAATACTATCTGATACAGAAAAGGGCTTGCCATGAACGCTGTGATCAATCTGTCCTTCCTTCTGCAAAGCGCCATGCTCGGCGTGGGGCTGGCGATGGACGCCTTTTCGGTTTCCCTGGCGAACGGGCTGCGGGAGCCTCGGATGGGCCGGGGCCGGATGGCCGGGATCGCCGGGGTCTACGCGCTCTTTCAATATCTGATGCCCCTGCTGGGTTGGGTCTGCGTCCATACCGTGATGGAGACCTTCACTTCCCTGAAGTGGCTCATCCCCTGGATCGCCTTCGCCCTGCTGGGCTGGATCGGCGGGAAGATGCTCTTCGAGGGCCTGCGGGAGCGCAGGGAGGCGGGAGAGGAGCCCCCGACGCGGAAGCCCCTGGGCTGGGGAGACCTGCTGATGCAGGGCGTCGCCACCTCCATTGACGCCCTCTCCGTGGGCTTCACCATCGAGCAGTACAACTTCGGCACGGCGAATTTAGCCGCCGGGATCATCGGGGCCGTGACCCTCGTAATCTGCCTGGCGGGTCTGGCCCTGGGCCGACGGGCCGGGACAAGGCTCTCCCGCCACGCCTCCATCCTGGGCGGCGTCATCCTCATCGCCATCGGCTTCAAGATCTTCCTGGAGGGCGTCCTGGGCTGAGGCGGGAAGAATGAGAAAAGTGCTGAGGCGGGAAGAATGAGAAAAGCATCTTGCGTTTTCTCAGGTAATATACTATAATATAGTCGGAGCGGGACAGGCTTCCGCTCCGGCTTTTCCATATCTGACGGAGGAGGCGAGTTCATGCCAGAGGAACGCACAGTCTCCCAGGCAGCCGCCCGGGGATTCTACAATCGAATTGTGAAGCGGCTGCTCGACATACTGATTTCCGTAATCGCCCTGATTTTGCTCTCCCCGGTCCTGCTGATCGCCGCCCTGGCGGTGAAGCTCAGCTCCAAAGGGCCCGTGGTCTTCCGGCAGAAGCGCCTGGGCCGGAACGGGAAGGAGTTCGACTTCTACAAATTCCGCTCCATGGTCGTAGGGGCCGAGAAGACCGGCTCCGGCGTCTACAGCGGCAAGGGGGACCCCCGGGTGACGCGGGTGGGCCGGATCCTCCGGGCCACCTCCATCGACGAGCTGCCCCAGCTCATCAACATTCTCAGGGGCGACATGGCCCTCATCGGTCCCCGGCCGCCCCTGACCTATCACCCCTGGCCCATCGGGGAGTACGATGCCTTCCAGCGCCACATGTTCGACGTCCGGCCGGGCATCACCGGCTGGGCCCAGACCCACGGCCGCAAGGACGTGGAGTGGCACCGCAGGATCGAGCTGAACGTCTGGTACGTGGAGCATGTCAGCTTCGCCCTGGACCTCAGAATCTTCTTTCTTACCTTCTTCAAGGTCTTCACCAACGCGGACAACGCCAACAAAGAGGAAACACTGAAAAAAGACGGCGCGGACGCCGGCGCCTCCGGCGAGAAGGAGAAATAGGAAAATGCTCAAGCTCATGTATATCACCAACCGGCCCGACATCGCCCAGATTGCCGAGACCGCGGGGGTGGACCGGATTTTCGTGGACATGGAGTTCATCGGCAAGGCCGAGCGGCAGAAGGGCCTGGACACCGTCAAGTCCCGCCACACCGTGGAGGACGTGCGGATTATCCGGGAGGCCGTCGAGACCGCCGAGGTCCTGGTCCGGGTCAACCCCATCCACGAGGCCCTGCCCGATTATCCCTCCTCCAAGGACGAGATCGACGCCTCGATTGCCAACGGGGCCGACATCCTCATGCTGCCCTTCTTCAAGACCGTGGAGGAG
Organism: uncultured Clostridia bacterium; assembly: GCA_947168005.1. GTDB lineage: Bacteria > Bacillota > Clostridia > Oscillospirales > Oscillospiraceae > JAFRPC01. The sequence goes on along the minus strand of CAMVKI010000109.1, from coordinate 5,484 downwards.
GTCCGATGCTTCCTGGACCTGGTGGGCGGACGGACCAGAACCATGCTCTTAGTGGAGACCCCCGAGGCTGTGGAGCGGATCGACGAGATCCTGGAGCTGTCCGGCATCGACGAGGTCTATATCGGCCTCAACGATCTGAGTCTGGGCTACGGCCTGCCCTTTATGTTCCAGCCCCTGGCCGACGGCACCGTGGAAAAGCTCTGCTTCAAGCTCCGCCAAAAGGGCGTCTTCTACGGCTTCGGCGGCATCGCCTCCGTCGGCGAGGGCAAGCTGCCCGCGGAGTATATCATCCGGGAGCACTACCGGCTGGGCTCCGGCTGCGTGATCCTCTCCCGCAGCTTCTGCGACGTGGCCAAGGTCCGGCACGTGGGCATCATCAACGACCGCTTCCTGAAGGGCGTCCGCAGAATCCGCCAGGTGGAGGAGGCGTGCGAACAGCACGCGAAGTTCTTCCGGGAGAATGAGGCCGAGGTCCGCCGAAGGGTGGCGGAAATCTGCGATCGGATCAGATCGGAGGCCGGAACATGAATCTGCTGCTGACAGGCGCCTGGGCGACCGCCCGGGCGCATCTCGCCGAATTGGAGGCGATGGGCCACTCCGTCAAGCTCCTGCCCCAGGAGCGGGACCCCCTGCCCTGCGACCCGGCCTGGGTGGAGGGCGTCGTCTGCAACGGCCTCTTCCTGTACCATTCCCTCGAGGAGCTTCCGAAGCTCCGCTTCGTCCAGCTCACCAGCGCCGGCCTGGACCGGGTGCCTCTGGAGGCCCTGAGGGCCCGGGGCGTCCGGGTCTGCAACGCCCGGGGGGTCTACAGCGTGCCCATGGCGGAGTTCGCCCTGGCGGGGGTCCTGGCCCTCTGCAAGGAGCTCCGCTTCTTTGCCGCGCGCCAGCGGGAGGGCCGCTGGGAGAAGCGCCGGGACCTGCGGGAGCTTGCGGGCCGGGCCGTTACGATCCTGGGCTGCGGCAGCGTGGGGACGGAATGCGCGAAGCGCTTCTCCGCCCTGGGCTGCGCCGTGAGCGGCGTGGACCTCTTCCCCCGGGAGGACCCGGCCTACGCGGCGGTCCTGCCCCTGGAGGAGCTGGACCGGCTTCTGCCCGAAAGCGACGTGCTGATCCTCACCCTGCCCCTGACCCCCGAGACGAGGGGCCTGCTGGATGCCCGGCGGCTCGGCCTGCTGAAGGCCGGGGCGATCCTGGTGAATATCTCCCGGGGCGCCGTCGTAGAGGAGGCCGCCCTGACCGAAGCCCTGAAAAACGGAAGCCTCGGCGGGGCGGTGCTGGATGTCTTCGAGACCGAGCCCCTGCCCGCCGACAGCCCCCTCTGGGCCATGGAGAACGTGATTCTGACCCCCCACAACAGCTTCGTGGGGGAGGGGAACGACGCCCGGCTCTCCCGGCTGATCCTGGAGAACCTGCGGGCGGAGGGGGCGCTGTGAGCCTCGCCGCCCTGCTGGGCGTGAAGCCGGGGCTGACGGCCATCGTGGGCGGGGGAGGGAAGACCAGCCTGCTCTACGCCCTGGCCGGGGAGCTGCAAGGCTCCGGCACTGTGATCGTCACCACCTCCGCCAAGATCCGGAGGCCGGAGCAGCTGCCCGCCGCGGACCCGCAGAGCCCGGAAGCTCTGGGGGCGGCCCTGGCCGCGGCCTCTCCCCTCTGCCTGGGCAGCCCCTGGCCGGAGGGCAAGCTGGCCGCCCCGACTCTGCCCTTCGAGGTCCTGAGCGCGGCGGCGGACTATGTGCTGGTGGAGGCCGACGGCTCCAGAGGCCTGCCGGCCAAGGCCCACGCGGCCCACGAGCCGGTAATCCCGGCCCCGGCCCGGCAGGTGATCCTGGTCCTGGGAGCCGACGCCTTTGGGCGGCCCATCCGGGAGGTCTGCCACCGGCCGGAGCTGTACGCCGCCCTGGCGGAGGCCCCGGAGGAAGCGCCCCTGAGCCCGGCCCTGGCGGCCAAGGTGCTCCGCAAGGAGGGTTACGGTAATATAGTTTATGTAAACAAATGTGAGACGGCGACGGCCTGGGAGAACGCCCAAGCCCTGGCCCGCCTCCTGCCCCTGCCCGTCGTCGCGGGGAGCCTGCGGGCGGGAAGCTTCCGCCATTTCGCATAGCTCAGATGGAAATTGAAAGTCAGAAATTGAAAATTGAAGGTTGAAAATGCGCACTTTTTCAACCTTCAATTTTCAATTTCTGACTATTATTTCGTTATTCAGGCTTGACGTCGTCCACGACCTCGAAGACGGCGTCCTTGATTTCGTCGGCCTTTTCCTCGACGCCGTCCAGCTTGGACAGGTCGTTCTCCAGGGCGTCGAGCTCCTTGTGCAGGTTCTCCAGCTCGGCGTCCAGATCGGGGACGGACTCATACTCGACCTCGTCCTTGCAGGGCCTGGCAAAGCCGGCTTTGGCGACCTCGAGATCGCCGCGCAGGGACTCGATGTTCTTGGCGGCCTCGGTGATGGCCTCGCAGAGGGGCAGGTACTCGGCGTCGTCGGGCTCCTCGCCGGTGATGAAATCGCGGTAATAGAGCTTACCGAGCTCCAGATAGGCCTTCTTCTGCTTCTCCTGCTCCGAGAGGATGCTGATGTTGGACTTGGTGACGGCGGCGGCGCTCTTGGTGACGCGGGTGGCGGCCTGCGCGGCCTGGGCGACGAGGCCCTTCAGAGTCTCCAGATTATCGTTCCATGCCATAGTGATCTCTCCTTTCAAGGTGTGGGCGGAATTGCTTATGTTTGCATTATAGCAGAGGATTTCAAAAAGGGAAGTACCTTTGAAAAAAATTTACAGATTATTTCCAGGCCGTTCATCCGGATTTCGGGCCGGCTCGGGCACGGCATTGCGGGGCCGGAGAGCCAGCACCACTGCGACAGCCGCCAGCAGGACCACCGTGGCGCAGATGCTGGCCTCTGGGCCGGATTCTCCGCCGCTGAGCAGGGGGCGATAGGCGTCGGCGTCCACGTTCAGCAGGCCGAGACTCCCGTGCTTGTCCGCGGGGGCGAAGTCCAGCAGGAAGGCCCCGAGGAAGGTCCAGGCGCCCTGGATGGCGCAGGCGCCCCAGAGACTTCCGCGCTTGAGCCCCCAGAGCCCCAGCACCAGCCCCAGAAGCAGACTGTTCAGCACGCGCATGGAAAAGAGCGAGGCCCCGGCCTGCAAAATCCCGGGAATCAGGACCGAGAGCAGAAGGGCGGGCAGGACCGGATACTTGGCGCCCAGGGAGGGGGCGTAGTAGCCGCGGAACAGGAGCTCCAGAGCCGCGCCCTGGGCCGCGCAGCCAAGCAGGGCCGCCAGGGCCAGGGCCAGTCGGCCGGAGCTCAGGCTCCAGGCGCCGAGACGAAAGCCTCCCGTCGCCGTGCCGACGGCGACGACGCCGCCAAAGAGGACCAGACCGACGGCGAAGCCCAGAAGGTATTCCCCGAGGGCGCCCTCCCGGCACAGGCCCATCGAGGACAGCTTCCGCTTCTGGAACATTTTGCAGTAGAAAACGGCCACAAAGCCCACGGAAGCGGCGGTTGCAAAGAGCGAGACCAGGGCCATCCAGTCCGGCATGTTCGCAAGCATATCCTCCACGATCTCCTGGGAGGAGGCGCCGGCCATCATGCGCTCGAGGATGGAGTCGCTCTGAGCGCCCATGGACCAGAGAGTCATGGGGACGGCCAGCAGCGCGGCGGCGCCCATGGTGCCGATCAGAAAGAGCAGCATCAGGAGCATCGTCTCCCCAAACATGGTGAAGCGGGTCCTGATCTGCCCGGCGGCCTCCGCCCAAAACCGAGGCCGCGGCAGCATTTGGTTCATAGAAGGTTCTCCTAAATCGTTGATTTCCCTTATTATGCCACAGTCCCCCGGTTTTTGTCAATTACAATTTGCTTTCGGAAGCCGTTGAGAAAAGCGGCGGACAGCTCCGCGTGCGAGTGCAATGCAGGGGACTGTCCGCTTTCTTATTCTTTCATAGACTGCACAAACGCGATCAACGCGGCCTTCTGTTTGTCCGTCAGCCCGTCAAGCGCAAGCAGTGTTTTCTCTGCGGCAGGCCTCCTCCCGAGCAGATAATCCGTGCTGGTATGATACAGCCGGGACAGGGCCAGCAGTACCTCCGTGCTGGGGGTCCGTTCTCCGGTCTCATAGCCGGAAACGATGGACGGCGATACGCCGAGCCGTTCCGAAACCTGCTTTTGAGACAGTCCGTATTGATTCCGCAATTCTTTGAGTTTTTCCGATAAGCCCGCTATCATTGTGTTTCACCTCAACACTCATTGTAAAGTGTGAGGCAACACAAAAGGCGTAGAAAAATAACACAATAAGTGTTGACAATCTCCGAATTTTGTGTTATATATAAAATTACAACACACTGAAAGTGTTGAGAATGTCCGTCGTGAAATCATAGAGCGAAAACAATGGAGGTTATTTATGAAAAAGCTTGTATCCCTGTTTCTGGCGCTGCTTATGATGTGTTCCGTTCTCTTCGCAATTCCCGCCGAGGTGAACGCCGCATTTGTTAAGGAGCAAGCAGAGGAAAGCGCGAAAGCGCCTTGCGCGTGCGGGGAAGCGCACCTGCATGAGCCTGGCGATTCCACAATGGGCGCTGTGACGCCCGGCGGCGGCAGCACTCGCCCGTGTTCCCACACCTACAAAACCGTTCAGTATAACGCAAGCTATCATAAAAGAGTATGCACCAAATGCGGCTATTCTTATTCGGTTTCCCACAGCTATGGATACGTTGCAAAAAACGGAACTTATCATAATAAGGTCTGCAATCTGTGTGGATACATTGCCGGCAGCGCCGTTCATTGCCTCTCCGATTGGCAGTCCATCGGAAACTATCATGTAAAAACCTGCAGCGTATGCGGTTATACGATCAAGCAGGCCCACAAGTGGGCTTACACGGATGTGAATTTTCTTGGCCATACAAGGTACTGTTCCGTTTGCGTCATCTACTTCAATGGTGAAAGGCACACAGAAGGGACATGCGCCTGCGGCTGGCACGAATAAGGGCTGCCTTAACAGCAAAAATCAGAAGCCTTTCCGGGCTGCGGGCGTCAATGATCGCCCTTTCGACTGGGTTCGGCGGGCAGATTGCCCGCGCTGTATGCAAATTTGATACCTGATGCCTCGGGCGGGCGGCCAATGGCCGCCCCTACGGCGGGTTTGACCGACGCACGCTGTGCGATCCCTGATCCCTGACGCGGGATCCCCGCCCCCCTCATTTTGCACTTTGCATTTTGCATTTTGCTCGCCCCCCCGCACCCCCTCCCTCCTGTTCGCATAGGATGATGCGAACAGGAGGGATTTTCTATGCCAACAACAGGCTTTCTCAAGGTACAGACCCTGACCTCCCGGGCGGAGCTCCCCGTGGCGGGGGCCGTGGTCACGGTCTCCACTCTCCGCCCGGGGGGCGGACGGGAGCTTCTCAGCCTCCAGCGGACCGACGAGAGCGGTATGACCCGGCTGATCTCCATCCCCACGCCGGAGCTCTCCAACTCCCTGACGCCGGAGCAGCCCC
>CAMVKI010000108.1 GCA_947168005.1 uncultured Clostridia bacterium | reverse complement strand
GCTACCCCGTCGCCGACAACGACAGCCCCCGGCTCTCGGCGGACCGGCTGGAATACAGCCTGGGCAACGCCATCCGCTGGGGCTTCCTGACCTGGGAGGAGATCGCGGCCATCTACGGCGATCTGCGGGTGGGCGTCAACGAGAAGGGCGCGCCGGAGCTGGTCTTCGGCAACCCGGCACCCGCCTCGCGCTTCGCCCGGGCGGCGCTGGAATGCTCCAAGATCTACGTCTCCGACGAGGACCGCTATTCCATGCAGGCGCTCTGCGAACTGATCGGGCGGGCCATGAAAACCGGCGTCCTCTCCCCCGCCGACCTCGAAGGCACAGAGCCGCCGCTGATTGCGAAGCTGGAGGCCTCGCCCCTGGCGGCGGATTGGCGTTGCTTTCGCTGCTTGAGCAGAATCCGGCGGGCAGAAAAGCCGCCGTTCGATTCCCTCTCCGTAGGGAGCGATCCCTTGATCGCTCCTGTCATTGCCGCAGGCAATGACGCCGCCGTTCCGGCGGCGGAGGCATCTGGGGATGCCTCCCTACGCAGCGAAATCTCCGCAAAGTCGCCGTTCGATTCCCTCTCCGTAGGGAGCGATCCCTTGATCGCTCCTGTCATTGCCGCAGGCAATGACGCCGCCGTTCCGGCGGCGGAGGCATCTGGGGATGCCTCCCTACGCAGCAAAATCACCGTAGGGGGCGGCGTCCCCGACGCCCCGAAGCTATCAGATACCGGCTGGCGGCAGATCCCCGCGAAAAAGCGTCGGATCGACCCGCTGGTGGAGGGCCTGGGGCGGGTGTCGTCGTTGGATGCCGCATTCCAGGCTGATTTGACAGATTTCCTCTCCTGGCCCCAGGATGAATGGCTGTTGGCGGAATAAACAGATTCGGATTTGTAGAGCTGTAGGGGGCGGCGCCCTCGACGCCCCGTGCCGACGTAACGAAACGCAAAACGGAAAATGAAAAACGAAAAACTGTAGTATTTCTCAAATTTCCATTTGAGAAATGATAATAAATTCAGGGCGTCGTGGGCGCCGCCCCCTACATTATCATCTCTACAAATCCCGATTTTTCAACAAACACCCCGCGAGCGGAACCGATCTTTGTAATCGGTCGCGCCTGCGAGGTGTTTTTCCTGTTTCCGTTTTATACTGTTCTTCAATAGAATGATTTAAAAAGATTTGCGAGGCAGATTTGTGCCAGGCGAGGCGGAGGACACAGGCGGGCTTGACGCCCGGCAAGGACGACAACGATGCATGGCACAAATCTGGCTGCAAAGATTTTATAGGTTTCTATTGAAGAACAGTATTATATCCTTACCTCAAAATAGTACCAATTCTCTTTGATCCATGAATAGTAGAAGCTATGATCCTCTTCCTCCTGGCGGCACATGTACCCGTCGCCGTCCGGTACAAATTCCATATCCTCGCAGAAATATCGGATATCCATCGGGTCGCCGGAAGGAACAAAAGCGATTCCCTTATATACCCCGGCAGTCGGAGCATTGAAATAAACAACGTCATTGTACAGGGAAATCACCGTGAACATTCTGTCCTGCATAAACGAAGCCAACACGGTATTATCCGCATAGGATTCGGCCAGGCTGAACAACGGAACATGTTTCTGAATCACAATGCGTGTTTCATCGCGCGGCCTGAGGTCGTACAAGGTATTTTCCTCCGGCTCTAACAGGTCGCCGAGCTCAGAGAGGCAGCGGGAAAAGGCAGCTTCGTTCTCAGTAAACGCGGAGATTGCCCCCGCGCCTCTGCTGGGCTGATTGGGATTTTTTTGATCCAGGTAAATATCCGCTATTGCGCAGCCCTGCAGAAACATGGTCAGCACGCAAACGAAAGCAATCAAACGTATCCCGCGCAGTTTATTGTTCCTCAGATTTCCATTTTGCATTTTCATCCTTCTCCTTTCAGCACGTTGATGCAGGCCTGGAGCACGTCCCGGGCGATGGGGGCGCAGGTGGAGCTGCCGGCGCCGCCCTCCTCCACCACGACGATGAAGGCCAGGGGGTATTTCTCGCTGTCGATGAAGCCGGCGAAGGTGGCGGTGTTGGCGTCGGTGCCCACCTCGGCGGTGCCGGACTTGGCGCAGACCTCCACGCCGGGGATGTCCACGGAGCCGTACATCTCCCGGACATTGTAGCGCATAAGGTCCCGGAGCTCGGCGGCAGTCTCCCTGGATACCATCCGCGGCGTCAGCTTCTCCTCTGCGGCGTAGGTCTGTTTCCCGCCGCAGCGGGCGGATTCTACCAGATAGGGCTCCGCGGCGATTCCCCCGCCGCCGATGGCGCCCATCCAGATCATGTACTGGCAGGGATTCACCATCACCGTGTACTGGCCGATGCCCGCCCAGGCCAGGCCGTTGTCCTCGGCGTCGGAGAGGTCGAAGCGGCCCCGGACGGTTTTGATCCCGTCGATCTCGATGCTCTCAGCCAGGCGGATGGCCTCTGTTTGGGCCGTCAGGGCGGACTTGCCCGTGCGCAGGGTGATCTCCGCAAAGGCGCAGTTGCAGGAATGGGCCAGGGCCTCCTGCAGGCTCTGTTCCCCGTGGGCCTTGGGGCAGGTGATCTTCTCGCCGTTGACGATGCGGGAGCCTTCGCAGACGAAGGTCTCGTTCGCAAGCTCCGGGTCCTTGTCCAGGGCCGCGGCCAGGGTGGTCAGCTTGAAAATGGAGCCGGGGGTGTAGCTCGTGTGGAAGAGGCGGTAGACGTAGACGCCGTCCCAGCGCCCGTCGCTGTTTTCCTTCTCCACGTTGGGCGGGTCCAGAGGGTCGAAGGTCGGGCAGGACAGAGCGCAGAGGACCTCGCCGGTGCGGTAGTTGTAGACCCCCACGACGCCCTTGCGGCCGTTCATGGCCTGGAGGGCCACAGCCTGGGCCTGGGCGGAAACCGTCAGCTTCAGCTCTCCCCCGCCGGTCTCCATGGCCGCGGTGCCGTTGAGCTTGTCGTAGCCGAAGAGCCGGGAGGCGTAGGTCCGCAGCAGCCGGGGCGGGATATTGCCCGCCTTATCCCCCAGCAGGTGCAGGGTGGCCTTGCGGATCTTTGTGCTGTCGGAGTAGAGCTGCTTGGAGTCCGCAGAGTAGAGGACCTCCCCGCTCCGGTCCGTAATCTTGCCCGTGTCCAGCCGTCCGTGGCTGTAGACGTGGGGGCTGCCGGTAAAGCTGACCCAGCGGTCGGCGTAGAGGAAATAGCGGATGGCGAAGGTCAGGACCCCGAAGAGCAGAATGCAGGCCAGGATCAGGGCAAACCAGGTTCGTTTGGCGATGCTTTTCATTTACGGTCACCTCCCTTGGAGGAGAGCTTCACGGCGAAGCTGGCGTTTTGGCGGGTGTCACAGGCCTTGAGGAAGGCCAGCAGGCCCCAGCAGGACATCATGGACGAGCCGCCGTTGGAGACGAAGGGGAAGGTCACTCCGGTCAGGGGCAGGAAGTCCACGGTGCCGAAGACGTTGAGGATGGCCTGGACCATCAGAATCGACATGGCCGCCGAGGCGCCGATGGTGTAGAAGCTGGACCGGGCCACCTTGGCCGAGCGGACCACGAAGAGGCCCAGCATGGCCAGGGCGAAGATCATCATGATCGCCATGAGGAGGCCCCACTCCTCGCTGACGTAGGCGAAGACCAGGTCCGTGTCCGAGGCGCCGGCCCCGGCCATATACTGCATCCAGCCGTTGCCCAGGCCGAGGCCGAAGAGGCCGCCCGCTGCGATGCACATGAGGGACCGGGTTTGCTGGTAGCCCTTGTTGAAGGAGTCCTCCCAGATGTGGCCGTAGCCCGCAAAGCGGTTCGCCACGTGGGGGAAATGCTTGATTGCGAGAATGGCGGCCAGCACCAGCACGGCCAGCATCCCCACGCCCACCAGAATCAGTACCACGCTGGGATAGGAGCTGGAGCGCAGCAGGGCGATCGCCAGGAAGCCCACGAAGAAGATTGCCGCCGCGCCAAAGTCGTTGAGGATCACCAGACAGCCGCCGATGAAGGCGGTATAGACGACGAAGCCCCAGAGGTTGCGCCGGGTTACGATGCGCTCCATGGTGGAAGCGCCGGCCAGGATAAAGCAAATCTTCACCAGCTCCGAGGGCTGGAAGGAGAAGCCGCCCAGGTAGATCCAGTTCCGGGAGCCGTTGATGTTCCGGCCCAGGACCAGGTTTGCCAAAAAGAGCAGGATGCCCGCGGCGGCAGCCAGATAGCGGAGCTTCTTCGCCCGCTCCAGATCCCGCAGGCAGAAGCCCAGGACCAGGAAGATGGCGATGCCCACGCCCATGGCAATCAGCTGCTTGTACATCTCCCCCGCGTTGGCCGAAGCGCAGATCCCCATGCCGATGCTGATCAGGAAAAACGCGATGGTCTCCACCTCGAAGCCCGAGCGCTTGATGAGCTTCTGGCCGATGAACATCAGCCATTGGACGCCGATCAGTATACCGAAGGCAGTCATAACGGTAACGCGGTCCTCGCTCCGGTTGAAGATCAGCTCCAGCACTGCCAGGAGCTGGAAGAGCGTCAGCAGGACCAGGGTCAGGCCGGGGCTGTGGCCCTTGCCGGCCTTGGTGCGGGAGTCGGCCTGCAGCTTTGCCTCCTCCTTTGACACCGGCTCCAGGACCATTTCCAGGCCGCCGAGGCTCAGGGTGTCGCCGTAATTCACCCGACCGGAGAGGACCCGGTTGCCGTTGACCTCCACCCTGCCCTTGGCGCCGATGTCCGTCACGGTCCAGCCGCCGTCGTCCAGCTTGGTCAGAACGGCGTGGTTCTTGGAAACGGTGGCGAAATCCAGCACGATGTCCGCGCTCTTCTTGCGGCCCAAAAGATTCTCCCAGTGGGTCACGGGGAGCAGCTCCCCCGTCGCCAGCCGGAGCCAGGCCCAAACCTCGGGCTCCCGTCGGAAGCCCAGGAGGGATTTGGCGCTGCGGATGACGATAATCAGCGCCAGGGCCGGCAGGCTCAGCCGCAGAATCGCGTGATAGACCGAGAGCAGGGTCACGCCCTCGGGCCCGCGGAAAAAGTCAAGAAATACTTCCATAGGATTCTCCCAAATTTACGGAAAAGGCCGGCGGCCCTCGTAGGCGCCGACCTTTTGTCCGCTTCTTTGTTGTTATTCTCCCGGATCTTCAAACTCGAACTCCTCTTCCGGGTCATATTCTGTCTCAAAGCGTTCGCCGTCCAGGTCCGGAACGGACTCGCCTGAATCCCGGTCGTGTTTGTTCAGGTCGTCCACCTCCAGGATCGGATAGTACTTGTCAGTCTCCTCCGGGAGCTCCTTCTTGCGCACAGATTTGCGGACAGCCTCGGATACCAGGGTGTAGAAGATCGTGAAGATGGGGACGCCGAGGATCATGCCGGGGAAGCCGAAGGCCGCGCCGAAGACCGTGATGGAGACCAGAACCCAGAAATCGGAGATGCCCAGCCGTTCGCCCAGGATCCGCGGCCCGATGATGTTGCCGTCTACCTGCTGGAGGATCAGCTCGAAAATCAGAAAATAGAGGGCCTGGAGCGGGTTCTGCAGCAGGATCAGTACGCCGCCGATGACGATGCCGATCAGGGGACCGAAGAAGGGAATGATGTTGGTAACGCCCACGAAGGTGGAGGAGATCAAGGGATAGGGCAGCTTCAGGATCACCATGCCGATGTAGGACAGAACGCCGATGATCAGAGAGTCAATCAGCTTGCCCACGATGAAGCCGCCGAAGCTGCGGTTGGTCAGCCGTCCGATCTCAAAGAGCCGGTCCGCCCGCTTGGGCTTGAAAAGCGCCACAATGAGCTTTTTTGCCTGGGCGATAAACTTCTCCTTGGAAATCAGCAGATAGACCGCGGCGATAATGCCGATGATCATATTGAACAGGACCTTGCCGATGCCGTAGGCTCCGGTGACAAGCTCGCCCAGCCAGGCGAGGATGTTCTGCTGTTCCTTGCTCAGCCAGTCCTGAATGAGCCTGATCGGGTCCCGCTGACGGAACCAATCCTCAACGGGAGTCCCCTTGACCACGTTATTGATCCAGTTCGTGATCTGTTCGTAGTAATTTTGCAGGTTCTCCGAGCTGAAGGTCTCGGTGACGGATTTGATGAGCTCCGGCAGCACCATGGCGATCAAGCCATAGACGATGGCAAGGAATACCAGCAGCGCTACGATGACGCCGACGATGCGGGCCAGCTTGCGCATCCCCCGCTCGGTCATATTGCTGCGGCCTAAAAGCTTCAGCAGTCCCTTCTCCACCAGCTTCAGGATCGGGTTCATCAGATAGGCGAAGGCAATGCCATAGAAGACGAAGGAAAAAACCGCGATGACGGATTTCACGGCGGAGAACACCGTGCCGAGGTTCTCCAGCGTAAGCGCGAAAATGATGCTCAGGATCACAACCGTCAGAAGAGTCAGGCCGAGTCGAAAATATTTACCGTCTTTTTTCAGCACCGCGATCACCTCCTCTCCCTTTTCTGTACCTTATATAATAGCACAGATTTCGAGCTTCGTCAACGGAAAACGCGGCGGGAAGCTGTAAACTTTTTGTGCCATCCAGCTGGTTTTTTGCCGCTTCCACGTAAACTTTTTTTCGTTTTTCAAAAAAAACAGTTGATTTTTTGAGCCACATCGTTTATAATACCCATGTTCCGGCTGTAATAGTCCCATCGGTCGGAGCGGTCTTGCGGGCCTTTAGCTCAGTCGGTCAGAGCAGCCGGCTCATAACCGGTCGGTCCTGGGTTCGAGTCCCCGAAGGCCCACCACACAGGGGTATAGCTCAATTGGTAGAGCGGCGGTCTCCAAAACCGTAGGCTCAGGGTTCAAGTCCTTGTGCCCCTGCCAGGAAACACCGCGAAATCTCCGGATTTCGTGGTGTTTCCTCGTTTTTTCTCACTTTTTCACCCCGAAATATACATTTTCGGTTTTTGTGCCGAAGTTACGCCAAAGTTGTGCCAACAAGGCGCTACTCCCCTGTCGCCTCCGGCATCAGCTTCTGAAAATAGTCGTTCATTCTCTTTGAGCTCTGCAAACACATCTTTTGGCTGACGTGGGCATATTGACTCAACGTGAAGGCTGCTGTAGCGTGGCCAAGGTTTTCCTGCAGTGTCTTGAGATCTTCTCCGGCGTCCAGCATACTGACGGCAAAGGTGTGGCGCATATCGTGGAAACGATGCTCCTCGATGCCGCTCTTTTCCAGGATTTTTTTATAATGCTTGTCCACCGTCCTGCGCACCAGGAGCTTTCCGGTTTCGTCGGTAAACACCAGGTTCCACTCATTTTTCCAGGCCTTGCCAAGCAGTTGCCGGTTCTTTCGCTGTGTCTCATATTCCTCTTTCAGGGCATCCATCACAAGCTGAACGGGTGCGATGATTCGCACCTTGTCATGCTCTGGCGTTTGCAGAGAATACACGCCATCGATACATTGCAGCTGCTGGCGAATCTCAATAATCCCGTTTTTGAAATCTACCCTGTCCCAGGATAACCCCAGAAGCTCGCCCTGACGCATCCCGGTAAAGAATGCAGTGAGAAACAGATTCTTGTAGGGTTCTCCTTCCAGATTCTCCAAAAATCTTGTGATTTCATCCGGCTCCAGTGGTTTAATCTCATGCTGGACCATTTTGAGCAGAACACAGTTACAGGAAGGATTGACCTTCAGCTCTCCGGATTTCACCGCTTGATCCAGAGCCTTGTGCAGGATTTCGTGAACGTTCTTCACGTTCTTGGGAGCCAGAGGATGTTCTCCCTCGCAGAGGCTGTTATAGGGAAATCCTTCCTGTGCATCAAGTTATATGTACCGGTCTGTGATATGCCCAGAAAGGTCTTCAGCGCACGGGCGTCCAGAATCTCAGGCAGTTGATCGAAACTATTTGGCATTCATTTCACCTCGCAATCATAATCAAAACATAGAGAAATCGAATAGGTTGTCATCGAACAGCTCATTTGTATGTGCCATCACCTCCTTCTCTGCTTGGGAGTTGGATTCCTGCTCCGGTTGGCGGAGAGCTGCTTTCTCTGCCTGGGAATCTCTGCGGCGGAGCACGCGCTCCATCAGGAGAATCGCCAGAGCCAGGAGGGCGCCGACGTTCTCCGCGGCCTGCCGGGCTTCCATGCGGCGGCGCTGCTCCTCCGAATCGTCGCTGTCGCCCTCGAAGAGCTCGGCTACCGCAGCCACAGCGTCCAGGCCAGCAGCGAAGCTAGCATAATCGCTGTGGGCAGCAGGCTGATCCAGAAGAGACTTCTGCAAAAGCGTTTCATTTCGCTGCGCTCGTTCAGCAGCGCGGAGGAAAAAGAGTCGCTCACGCTCCCAGCCTGTTTCGACAAATCGGAGACTGCCGTCTGGGCCG
>CAMVKI010000107.1 GCA_947168005.1 uncultured Clostridia bacterium | reverse complement strand
CGTTCTCGGTGTTCCAGAAGGCGTCCTTGGTCAGGAGCCGGGAGTTGCGGATCACCATGTTTTTGGCCCCGTCAAAGGAGTAGTTCCCGTCCAGGGTCAGGCCGTCGATCTCCAGATTCTCGCTGTTCATGCAGAAGTAGGGGGCGCCGGCAGCGCTGACGTTCTTCATCCGCACGCTCTTGCAGGACCAGAGGGTCTCCTGGGCGTTGGTGAAGGCCACGTCCTCCAGGATCAGGCGGCTGCAGCGGCGGAAGTTCTTGGGGGCCTGGATCACGGCGTTTTTGACCCGGATGTTGTCGGTGTACCAGACGCCGGCCCGGGCCATCTCAAACCAGGTGCAGCCCTCCACGTCCACGTTTTTGCAGTACCACAGGGGGTACTTCCAGCGGAAGAGGTCGCCCCGGAGCACCAGATCGTGACACTCCTTCAGGGGGGACTCCCCCGCGTCAAACACGGAGTCCACGATCTTCAGATCGTGCTCGCCGAACAGGGCGCGCTCGCCGGAAAAATAGCCTTGCTTGAGTTCCTTCATGGAAATTTCCTCCTTTTATTTTCGCGGGGCCGGCAAGCTCGACGGCCCTCTATCGGTTTTCGGAATGCTCGGGGCGTCGAGGACGCCGCCCCCGGCGGTCAATCTTCGTTGGCTTCAAATCTCTCCGCGATCTGGGCCAGATAGTCCCGGATTGGCAGGCCCTGGGGGCAGATCGCCTCACAGGCGCCGCAGCCCAGGCACTCGGAGGCCTTGCCGTGGTCCTTGGTCAGCACGCTGCGGTAATAGCGGTCCTGGTTCCAGTCGTGGCGCTCGGCCCGGAAGTCCAGGGCGTGGAACATGTCGGGGATCAGGATGCCCATGGGGCAGCCGTCCACGCAGTAGCGGCAGCCGGTGCAGCCGATGAGCTTCAGGCTCCGCAGGTGGTCCCGCACGGCCTCCACCGCGGCCAGCTCCGCCTCGTCCAGGGGCAGGGCCGGGGCCATGAAGCCGACGTTTTCCCGAACCTGGTCCAGGCTGCTCATGCCGGAGAGCACCATGGTCATCTGGGGGAAGCCGGCGGCAAAGCGCAGGGCCATCTCCGCGGGGGACTTGCCCAGGGCGGCGTAACGGGCCGCGTCCTCCTCCGGCAGCTTCACCAGGGTGCCGCCCTTGATGGGCTCCATGACGACGACGGGCTTGCCGTGCTTCACGCAGACCTCGTAGACCCCGCGGGAGTCCACGGCGGGGTCGCCGTCGTCCAGATAGTTGAACTGGATCTGCACGAACTCCATCTGGGGGTACTCCGTCAGGATCCGGTCCAGAACCTCGGCGCTGTCGTGGAAGGACAGGCCCACGTGGCGGATCTTTCCCTCGGCCTTCAGGGCCAGGGCGGTCTCGTAGGCCCGGCAGGCCTTGTACTTCTCAAAGTAGCGGGCGTTCTGGGCGTGCATCAGGTAGAAGTCCAGGTAGTCCACCCCCAGCAGCTCCAGCTGCCTGGCGAAGAGGGGCCGGATGTCCTCCTCCTTCTCAAAGGTGGAGCCGGAGAGCTTGTCCGCCAGGAGATAGGCCTCCCGGGGGTAGCGCTCGGTCAGGGCCGCCTTCAGGGCGGGCTCGCTCTTGCCGCTGTGGTAGACGTGGGCGGTGTCAAAGTAGTTCAGCCCGGCCTGCAAAAAGCAGTCCACCATTTTGGAGAAATGCGTCAGGTCAATCTCGCCGTTGACTTCCGGCAGCCGCATGCAGCCGAAGCCGAATTTGCCGTGGATCTCGGGAAAAAACGGGTTGGTCATGGTCGGTTCCTCCTTATTTTTGTAGGGGGCGGCACTCAGAAATCGATTGCGTCGGGGCGTCGAGGACGCCGCCCCCTACGGTGGTCAATGCAGCTCGATGCTTTCGATGCGGTACAGGCCGTCGTCGTTTTGGGAGACGATGAAGACGGCGGAGGCAGCGCCGAGCTCGGCGCTCCAGCTGCCGTCGCCGTTGTCGGTAACGGCGCCAAGCTTCAGGGAGCGCCAGAAGCTCCGGGTGTCGGTCTCCGACTTTTGCAGGAACAGGCCGCCGTCCTCCGCCTCGGAGAAGCGGATGGGGAGCTCCGCCCGCGCCTCCTCGCTCATAAAGCGGTCGGCCCAGGCGGCGAAGTCCGCGTAGGGGATATCCGTCGAGGCGCTCACGCCGTCCTCGGCGGGCGTGCTTTTCGTCTCCCGGGTCAACAGTCCGGCCTGCAGCAGCAGGATCGTGGGATCCAGGGCGTCGTAGGCGGCGAACCAGAGAAAGCTGCGCAGGGCCCCCTCCGGGGTCGCGTTCCAGGCCGTCACGGGATCGAAGCTTGTCTCACAGGCGGGGATCAGGGCGGCGTCGGTGTACTCCCCGGTGGGCTTGTTGCCCCCCCACAGCTGCATGGTCTCAGAGGACACGCAGAAGCCAATGGGCGGAGCCCCCAGCTTGGAGACCGCGTTCATGGTGGGATCGCAGACGTACCAGGTTCCGTAGATCCGAACCTGATTCCAGAGGTGGTCGCCCAGACCGCCGGCGGTCTCAGAATCCGCGGCAAGTCCGTACACGTTCAGACATTCTATGCCGCAGAGGCTGCAGAGATAGTACATGGCGGTGGCGTAGCCGGAGCAGAGACAGTCCTTTTCCACCAGGGCGTCATACAGCATGTGGCCCCGCTGGAAGTAGTAGGGCGTCCGATCGCCGTAGGCGACGTTTTCGGCAAGCCAGGTGAACAGCCAGTTGGCGGTCTCCCAGTCGTCGCCCCGGGGGGCCTGGGCGGCCAGCTCCCGGGCGGCGGCCAGGCCCAGGGAGAATTTCTCCATGGTGTCCGGCTTCTCGCATTCATACCAGACCGTGGTGCAGCCGTCCCGGTCCAGGGTGAGGACCTTGCCGCCGTCGATCCAGTAGCTGAACCGCAGGGCCCGGCGCTGGGTCAGGTCGATCTCGGACAGGGTGCCTGTCGGCACCGAGAAGCCCTGGTATCCGTTGCCCAGGGCGTAGTCCAGCAGCCGCAGCCAGAGGGCGGCGTCGCCGGGGAACAGCTCGTCATAGAGATGCGTCCGGGGGATCAGCTCGTCCTCCGGCGCGGAGAGGGCCGTCTGCAGCGGGAGCAGCGTCCCCCGCCGGGCCTCGAAGTCCTCCTGGCGGTAGAGGAGCACGGAATCTGCGTCCAGGGCCTCGACCCCCACAAGGGCAGCCTCGGTGGCCGCGGGCGCGGTCTCGGCGGACGTGGGCATTGTCTCGACGGATGTGGGCGCGGTGAGCTCCGACGCGGAACGCGTGGAGCTCGCAGTAGTCTCCGCCGCCGGCGTACAGCCGCAGAGCAGAAGCAGAATCAGAACAATACAGATTGTGCGCTTCATCGTCATTGTTTTTCCTCTCGCAGCAGGATGTCAAGGAGCAGAATCAACGTGAAACAAACGAATGTTTCACGTGAAACATTCCGCATAATCGTATATTCGGGCCGATTATGCAACAAATCAAATTCCATTTTTCAATTCGCAGAATTGAAAAATACCACAATTATTCACTATTCACTATTCATTATTCATTCGTCCCAGGCGGGGCGGAGGCATCTGGGGATGCCTCCCTACGGGGCGGAGGCATCCGGGGATGCCTCCCTACGGGGCGGAGAAGCAGGCCAGGGCCGCGGCCTTGTCCCGCTCCACCTGCTCCCGCAGGGCCTCCAGATCGGGGAAGCTCTGCTCGGGGCGCAGGAAGCGGTAAAATTCCAGGCTCAGCTCCCGTCCGTAGAGGTCGCCCTCGAAGCCCGCCAGCCAGGTCTCCACGGTCCGCCGGTGCCCGCCCACGGTGGGCCGGGTCCCGACGTTGCAGACGCCGGAATAGAGGCGTCTTTCTGGCCCCTCTCCGCAGCGGCGCACAGTGTGCGCCACAGCTCCGGCATCCTCCGTAGGGACAAGCATTGCTTGTCCGCCGTCGCCGCGTAGGTCTCGCGCCTCTGTAGGGACAAGCATTGCTTGTCCGCCCGGCTCGATTAACGCCGCCGTAACCGCGTACACCCCATCCCTCGGAAGCACCAGCTCCGGCGGGGGAACGAGATTGGCCGTGGGGAAGCCCAGGGTGCGGCCCAGATGGCGGCCGGACTGCACCGTGCCGCTCAGGGTGTGGGGATGGCCGTAGAAGCGGGCGGCGGTCTCCACGTCCCCGGCCTCGATCAGAGTCTTGATGTAGGTCGAGGAGACGGTCACGCCGTCAAGGACCCGGGGGGCGATCACGTCGCAGCCCAGACCGTGGGCCGCGCACCAGCTCCGCAGGGTCCCGGCGTTTCCCGCGCCGAGATAGCCGAAGCGGTAGTCCCAGCCGCAGACGAAATGGGCGGCGTCATGGGCCCGGACCAGGCTCTCCAGGAAGCGCTCCCAGTCCATCCGCCGGAACTCCTCGGAGAAGGGCAGAACGAAGACGTCCTCCACCCCGCAGAGTCCCCGGATCAGCCGGATCCGGTCCTCCACCGTGGTCAGCAGCCGCCCGTCCTTGCCGGGGCTCCGGTCAAAGGTCAGCGCCGCGGAGCGCCAGCCCCGCTCCGCGGCCAAGGCCGCGGTTCGGTGCAGCAGCTCCCCGTGTCCCAGATGGACGCCGTCAAAAAAACCTAAAGCGATAACAGTTTGCATGGTTCCTCCAGGGGAAATGCAAAATGCAAAGTGCAAAATGCAAGATGAGAGTTTCGAGGTCCTGTAGCGGCGCACAGTGTGCGCCACAATCCAGCGCTCAGCCGTTTTTGAGCATCTTTCGGCAGCGCTCCACATCTTGATGGACCGCGTTTCGCAAGCCGTCTGAAACCGCCTCGCTCCGGCTGCTGAGAAACTCCAGCCTGGCAAGGGCCTTCAAAAGCTCCCGAAACAGGTCGTCCGGCTGACAGCGGGCCGTCGCTTCAACTTTTCGCATATTTCTGTCGGAGTACCCCATAATTTGGAGCGCATCCTCCATTCGAGTCACTTCCAGCCACCAGGGGCCATCCAGAAAATTCAATCTGCATTTCGTGCTTGTGCCTAATTGCAGGGGATGAAGCGCCTCCGCCCACATGCACAGGATCGGATAAGCCATATCCGTCCACTCGGGATCGGGGAAAAACCGCTCCCCCAGGCGGACGCAGAAGGGCAGATCTACATAGGAGGAATTGTCCCCCGCGAGGAGGTTCACATCGGAAAGAATGATTTCAAACTCAGGCATATTTGGCATTTTCAATCACCACGCAGGCAGTGGCGCACACTGTGCGCCGCTACGGATAGAACTCACAGCTCAAAAAAGCTCTTGACGGTGTTCAACTGTCCCTTGGTGACGCGGCCCAGCAGCAGGAACTCGCCGCTTTCGGCGTACACGCGGTATTCGCCGTCCACGGCGTTCAGGGTCCCGACGGCGGCGCCGTTGCGGAGCTTTCGCTCCGCGTTCTCATTGACCCGCAGGGCCGGGCGGTCGGAGAAGAGGCTGTCCACGGGGAGCAGCAGGGCCTCCGGGTCCGGGGCCGCCAAAATTTCCTCTAAGGTATGGGCCTCTTCGATGCCGTAGCGCCCCGCCCGGGTCCGGCGCAGGGCCGCCATGCAGCCCCCGCAGCCCAGGGCCGCGCCGACGTCGTGGCACAGCGTCCGGACGTAGGTGCCCTTGGAGCAGTGGACCCGCAGCCGCACGTCAGCGCGTAGGGAGGCATCCCCAGATGCCTCCTGCCGCTGCGGCGCAGCGGCGTCATTGCCGTCGGCAATGACAGGAGCGATCAAGGGATCGCTCCCTACGGGCGTAAGCTCGTAGATCGTCACGGTTCTCGCTTCCCGCTCGATCTCCCGGCCCTTGCGGGCCAGCTGATACAGCTTTTGCCCGTTGACCTTGATGGCGGAGTACATGGGGGGGATCTGTTGGATCTCGCCCCGGAACCGCGCCAGGGCTGCCTCAAATTGTTCTTGTGTTATGTCAACCGGATGCTCCTCCAGGGTCCGTCCGGTGACGTCCTGGGTGTCGGTGACCAGGCCCAGGCGGAGCTCGGCCTCGTAGACCTTGTCCGCGTGCTCGAAGAAGGGCACGGCCCGGGTGGCCCGGCCGATGAAGACGGGCAAAACGCCGGTGGCCATGGGGTCCAGAGTCCCCCCGTGGCCCACCCGCTTTTCGTGGAAGACGCCCCGGAGCTTGGCGACCACGTCCTGGGAGGTCCAGCCCGCGGGCTTGTCGATGATCAGGATTCCGTTGGGCATGGGGGCTCCTTTCATTCCAGGGCGATCTCCCGGGAGATCGCCTTCAGAATGGCCTCCCTCGCGGCGGGGATGCCGCCGTCCACGGAGGCGCCGGCGGCGCCGGGGTGGCCGCCGCCGCCGAGGCGGGCGCAGATGGCCGCGGCGTTGAAGGCCGGGCTGGCCCGGAGGGAGATCTTCCCCCGGCCGCCCTCCACCTCCCGGAGCATAACGGCCAGGTCCACGCCCTCCACGCTCCGACCGAAGCCGGAGATGTCGTCGATGTCGTCCTCGGTGAGGCCCAGCTCGGCGATGAGGCTGTCCGGAATGGCGGAGACCGCCACCCTGCCCTCGGCAAAGAATTCCATCTCCTCGATCAGCCGGGCCTCCAGCTTCAGCCTGGCCCGGCGCTTGGTCTCAAAAAAGACCCGGTTGATGGGGTAGATCTCCGCCCCGGCGGCCACGCAGGCCGCGGCGCAGCGGAAGGTATTGTCGGTGACGTTGGCGTAGCGGAAGCAGCCCGTGTCCGTGGAGATCGCCACGTAGAGGGCCTCGGCCATCTCTTTTGTCAGCGGCGCCCCCAGCAGGGGCAGGAGCTCCAAAATGACCTCGCCGCAGGCGGCCCGGCTCTCGTCGGCGTGGGTCCGGGCGGCAAAGCCCTCGTTGGTCCCGTGGTGATCCAGGGCCAGCTCCACGGCGGCCTCCTCCATCCCGTAGGGCAGGAGGCTCCGGGCGGCCACGTCGCAGGAGACGACGGTACAGCGGACGCCTTCCCTGTCGTCCTCATTTTGCATTTTGCATTTTGCATTTTGCATTTCCGCCGTCAGTCCTTCCAGGTACGGCATAAACTTCGGCGTAAACTGGGGGTTCGGATAGACCCAGGCCCGCTTGCCGACGGCCCGGAGGGCCAGGCAGAGGGCGGCGCAGGAGCCCACCGTGTCCCCGTCGGGGCGGCGGTGGGAGAGGATCAGATAGTCGTCCCGGGCCAGCAGAAAATCCGCCGCCTCCCGCAGCGTGACCCGGGCGGTCATTCGCTTTGTCCCTCGTCGGAAGCCGCGGCGTCCCCCGTAGGGGCCGGCGTCCCCGACGGCCCGCTCGTTTCAGCTTTCGGCAGGCTCGGGGCGTCGAGGACGCCGCCCCCTACGGGCGCATCCACTGCCGCCTCCTCGTCCTTGGGAATATCCAGCGTCGCCAGGATGTCGAGGATCCGGGCGCCGTAGGTGATGGAGTGGTCCTCGGTCCAGACCAGCTCCGGGGTATAGCGCAGGGACAGACGCTCCGCCAGCTCGTGGCGCAGGTATCCGCCCGCGGCCTTGAGGCCCTTGAAGACCTCCTTGCTCTGTTCCTTGTCATAGACGGAAACGAAAACCTTGGCATAGCGGAGATCGGAGGTGGTGTCCACCCGGGTCACGGAGAGCATGGTCTTCCGCACCCGGGGATCCTTCACGTTCCGCAGCAGCTCGGAAAGCTCCCGCTGGATCTCCTCGTTGATTCTGCCGATACGATTACTTGGCATGAAGTCTCCTCCTTTCAGTCGGAGATGAAGTATCTCCGCTGGAGATATGAAGTATGCGCTGCATATGAAGTATGCTTCGCATATCATAGTCAATTCTGATGGTTTCTCTCTAAATTCGATTTGGCCGTATTGATGGAATGGATCAGGAGCACACGTATTTCGCCGCAGGCGTGGGAAAGGCGCTTGTGTTCTTCGTCGGACAAGTACGCGGTCTGTTGGAGCAGATCGAGCCAGTATCCTGTTTCATTTGCTTCTTTCAACGCAATTTGCAGCTTTGCAATGAAATCGTGCTTGCTGTGCGCGTACTGTGCTTCCCGGATATTCGCGCCGATGGAGGTGCCGCTTCTTCCTATTTGGTTGGAAATGATATACTCTCGCTTGCTCTGCAGCCACTGCGTCAGTCGAATGATCTCCACTGAAAATCGCATGGACAGAACTGACAGCTTATCTTCACGCATCAGGAACCCCTCCCAAACAGAACCATATGGCGCAGCCATACTTCATCTGCGCAGCAGACTTCATCCGGCGAAGCCGGACTTCCTATCCGCGCCAGCGGATCTTTCATCCGATAATGCTATGGGCGGCCCAGGCCGCCCATAGCATTATCGGTATCAGTCGCGGTACTGCTCCATCACGAAGCACTCGAAGATGTCGCCTTCCTTGAGGTC
>CAMVKI010000106.1 GCA_947168005.1 uncultured Clostridia bacterium | reverse complement strand
TCGGCATCGGCGGCGGCTCCATCTGCATCACCCGGGAGACCAAGGGCATCGGCCGGGGCCAGGCCACGGCTCTGATCGACGTCTGCAAGGCGAGAGACGAATATTTCCGGGAGACCGGCGTCTACGTCCCGGTCTGCTCCGACGGCGGCATCGTCTACGACCACCACGTCACCCTGGCCCTGGCCATGGGCGCGGACTTCATCATGCTGGGCCGCTACTTTGCCCGCTTCGACGAGAGCCCCTCCAACAAGGTCTCCATCAACGGCACCTACTACAAGGAATACTGGGGCGAGGGCAGCGCCAGAGCCCGGAACTGGCAGCGCTACGACCTGGGCGGCGACAAGAAGTTAAGCTTCGAGGAGGGGGTGGACTCCTACGTGCCCTACGCGGGCCGTCTGAAGGACAACGTGGCCCTGACCCTGAGCAAGGTCAAGTCCACCATGTGCAACTGCGGGGCCCTGACCATCCCGGAGTTCCAGCAGAAGGCCAAGCTGACCCTGGTCTCCGCCACCTCCATCGTCGAGGGCGGCGCCCACGACGTGATCCAGAAGGACACGAGCACGACGATCAAGTGACCCTGTAGGGGCGGCCATCGGCCGCCCGCCCAAGGGACGCACTTCCAACCCGCTCCCACCCCGTAGGGGCGGCCATCGGCCGCCCGCCCGAGGGACGCACTTCCATCCCGCTCCCACCCCGTAGGGGCGGCCATCGGCCGCCCGCAAGAGGCGAAACTCAAAAGAAAAAGCGGAACGCCGCTCTTGCGTCCGCCGGGAGAATCTGCTATAATAGATTGGCCCCGGAACCTGCGTACCGGGGCCAAATCTGTTGTCACAGGAGGCTTTTCGATGACCTGCGAGGAAGCCCTGCAATACATCCACGCCGTGAGCTGGAAGGGGTCCGTGCCGGGGCTGGAACGGATCACGGAGCTCATGGAGCGCATGGGAAGCCCGGAGAAGGGGCTGAAATTCATCCATATCGTGGGCACCAACGGCAAGGGCAGCACCGCTGCCATGCTGTCCTCGGTGCTGACGAAGGCCGGGTATCGGACCGGCCTGTTTATCTCGCCCTACGTGATCGACTTCCGGGAGCGGATGCAGCTCAACGGCGAGATGATCTCCCCAGAGGCCCTGGCCGCGGCCACGGAGGCCGTGAAGCCCTACGCCGAGGCCATGGCGGATCCCCCCACGGAGTTTGAGCTGATCGCCGCCGTGGCTCTGCGCTGGTTTGCCGACGAGCAGGCGGATATCGTGGTGCTGGAGGCCGGCATGGGCGGCGCTCTCGACGCCACCAACGTCATCCCTGCCCCCGAGGCCGCGGTCTTCACCAATATCGGCCTGGACCACACCGAGTACCTGGGCTCCACCGTGGAGGCCATCGCCCGGACCAAGGCCGGCATCCTGAAGCCCGGCTGCGCCGCGGCCCTCTATCCCAACCAGCCCTCGGTCTGCGCCGTCGTCGAGGCGCTCTGCCGGGAGAAAGGCATCCCCCTCTACCACGCGGACCCCAAGGTCCTGGTCCCCCTGGACCGGGACCTGACGGGCCAGCGCTTCCGCTGGGGCGAGCTGCTGCTGGACCTGCCCCTGCTGGGGGAGCACCAGCGGAAGAACCTCTCCCTGGTGCTGACGGTGCTGGAGCTCCTGCGGGACCGGGGCTGGTACGTCCCCGACGGGGCCATCGCGGAAGGCATTCGGGCCGTCCGCTGGCCGGGCCGCTTCGAGGTCCTGGGCCGGGAGCCCCTCTTCGTCCTGGACGGGGGCCACAACCCCCAGTGCATGGACGCCCTCTGGGCCGCTGCCAACGACTATCTCGCCGGGCGGGAGCTCAGCGTGATCACCGGGGTTCTGGCGGACAAGGACTACGCCTCCATGTACGACCGCACGGCAAAGCTGGCCGCCCGCTTCTTCACCCTGACGCCCTCCAACCCCCGGGCCCTGGACGGGCGGGCGCTGGCAAAGCTCCTTCAGCAATACGGCAAGCCCGTCGCCGCCTGCGTCAGCCCCGCCGAGGCCGTCCGCCTGGCCCTCTCCGTCACCCCCAAGGACGGGGCGGTCCTGGCCTACGGCTCCCTCTACCTGGCTGCCGAGATCCGGCAGGCCTATCTGCAAATAAAATAAGACGAGATAAGTCGGGGCCCGGAACCGCCTGCGGTTCCGGGCCCCGGGTCTTTTGAATCAGTCCTGATTGTCCAGGGGATAGGAAAACAGAAGCTTCCCGTCCCAATCCACGTAGACGCAGGCCCGATCCGTAATGGCCATGAGCCGGTCGCCCCGAGGGGTGAGCGTATTGGCCCGAAGGGGAATCCTGTGGATCTCCCCCGCTCCGTTCACGGCCTCCCAGGCGGTCTCGTTCCAGTACAGAAACCATTTCTCGTTGGTGCACTGGTCCAAGGCGTCGAAAGCCGAATAGTAGGCGTCCCGGGTGGGCTTCCCGTGAAGGTCCATCCAGTAAAAGGCGCTCAGGTCCCGCGGGATAAAGCAGGGGTGTCCCTCATTGTCCTCCCCGTTATAGCCATTCCCGCAGTAGCCCTCGACGGCCTTCCCGTCCAGCACGGCCATGCCGGGATGCAGATTGTACACCTCCGGCAGCGCAAGCTCGGGACCTCCCGGACGGAA
Source organism: uncultured Clostridia bacterium (assembly GCA_947168005.1). Taxonomy (GTDB): domain Bacteria; phylum Bacillota; class Clostridia; order Oscillospirales; family Oscillospiraceae; genus JAFRPC01. Next base: position 5,759 of record CAMVKI010000106.1, on the reverse strand, counting down.
TACCCGACTCTTCTCGCCCATATTCATCAGGAAGGTGTCCTCATCCACCCATTCTGCCCAGTCCTCCCACCCGACCAGGACCTTGCCGCTGCGGTCATAAAAGGCAACTTTTCCTTCGCGGAAAGCGGCGAAGCCGCAAGGCGCGGGGTCGAGATAGACCCCCGGCCCCGGCGCAAAGACGACGTTCCCGGACCTGTCGATGACTGTTATGGCGTCATTTTCGCCGCCTTGGATGGCCCTGCCGTTCAAAAAGCTCCTCAGGCCGGAATACCGGGGCTCCAGGGCCCAGGCGCCGGTCACATCGATATAGCCGTAGCGCGCGCCGTCCGGGGAGACGCAGGCCAGCCCCTCCGAGAAGCTCTCGGCCTCGCGGAAGGGACCGAGGACCCGGTTCCCTTGGCTGTCGCAGAACCAGCACTGGGTTTCCCGGTCTTCGCCGTAGAGCTCGATGAGATAGAAGCCCTCTCCCCCATCCGAAACTGTCACGCCGCTGTAATCTTCGTCCCCGATCAGCTCCGCGCCGGTGAAGAGGCGCCGCCCCGCGCGGTCGTAGGCCTCAAGGCTGACGCCGTCCCATTCCCGCTGGCAGAGAAAGCCGTCGCCCAGGACGCTGATCCCGCAGTATTCCGGAGGAAGGGCGAAGCTCCCGTCCTGGGAAACGAGACCGTAGCGGATGTCGCCGCTGACATAGCTTTCGTCGATGAACTCCTCGGTCACAAGCTCGGCGTTTTCGACGGTTTGGACGACCCAGTACGGAAGATAGACGGGGTCCTCCTCCCAGAAGTAGAAGCTGCCCCCCAGGACCCGGACGCCGGAGTAGATCCCGTCCGTCAGGATTCTGCCGGAGGCGTCCACCAGGCCGTAGACCAAGCTGGAGTCCCAGGCTTCGCCGTTTCTGTCGGCTTCGACGATCCGGCGGGCGGCGTAGGGATAGACCGCGCCGTAGTCGTCGGAGGGCTCGAAGTGATCCAGGGGCCCCTCCCGCAGCCGGGTGTACTTCGCCTCGGGACCGCTGTAGGGCCGATAGGCGGAGGGGTCCGTCCAGACCAGGACGCCGCCCGCCGTGGGGCTGCCCCCGGCCCGGTAGCCGGTCTGCTCCGGGGGCTCCGTCCCGGTGGCCTCTGTTTCCGCGGGCTCCGTCACAGGCGGCTCCGTGACCGGCGGCTCGGCAGTCGGCTCCTCCGTGGGCGCGGCGCTTGGAAGGGCCGTTGGAGCCGTCGTTCCTGCCGCTTCCGTGGTTTCCGGAGCCTTAGGCCCGGAGCAGGCCGTCAAAAGCAGTGCGAAGCAAAGGATCAGCAGAATTATTTGTTTCATCGTCCAGTCTCCTCTTCGCAAATTTAGTGTAGTGCCGGCAATCTGCCGGCCCGATCCGCACAGTATCACCGTAGGGGCCGATGCCCACATCGGCCCTTGCCCCGGTCGGCAGGGAGGGCCGATGCGGGCATCGCCCCCTACGGACGCACAAATCCGGACCTATTGCTTCGTCACGTAGCCCTCCGCGTCCAGGAGCGCCTGGCCGTCAGGGGTGACGAGCCAGTCGTAGAGGATGCGGGCGGGGCTGTCGGCAGCCGCGTCGTGGGCGACGACGCAGTAGTAGGCATTCAGATGGGGGTACGCGCCGGAGGCGATGGTCTGCTTGTTGGGCTCCACGCCGTCCACCTTCAGGAGCTTCAGGCCCTGGGCCATTTCCATATCGTGGGCGTAGTAGTAGACCGAATAGCCGATGGCGTTGGCGCTCTTGTCGTAGCTCTTCACAGCGGACATGAGCATCCCCATCTCGGCGGGATAGTACTCAGCGGGGGCCTCCATCAAAGGGGTGTCCTTCATGACCAGCTTCTTCATCAGGGCCTGGGAGCCGGCGCCCTCGTTGCGCTGGAAGGGGACGATCTCCGCATCCTCGCCGCCGAGCTCCTTCCAGTTGGTGATCTGGCCGGTGTAGATGCCCCGGATCTGCTCGGTGGTGAGACTGTCCACCGGGTTATCCTCGTTGACGACGAAGACCAGGGCGTCGGTGGCAACCTGTTCGATGTCATACGCAAACTCCGCCTCCTCCATCTCCTCAAAGACGGCGGCGTTGGGCTCGCCGGCCAGGAGCAGGTCGCAGTCCCCATTCATCAGATTGCGGAAGCTCTGGGTGGTGCGGTTGAAGTGGATCAGATCCTGCACGTCCTCCCGGCTTTCGCCCAGGAGCACGGAGCAGACGGCCTCGCCCATGGGGATGCAGGCCGTGGAGCCGTCCAGCCGGGGGAAGTTCTCCCGGGTGAAGCGGAACAGGTTCTCAGGCTCCGTGGGGGCGGCAGTCGGCGCCTCCGTCGTAACGGGCTCGGTGGCCGCGGGCTCGGTGGTGCGCGGGGCCGTGGTGATGGGCTCCGTCGTGACAACGGCCTCAGTCCTGGTCGGCGCTTCCGTCTCGACCGTCGTCTTCCCGCAGCCGATCAGCAGGACCGACAGCAGCACAAAGGCCAGAAGCAGGCACATACGCTTCTTCATAATTGATCCATCCTTTCTTTTTGCTTGTATTCCTTGGATTTCCGTCATCGTCGGCAGGGCGGGAACGCATCCGCCCTGATGCGATTCTATCACATTTGCTGCTGCTCTGCAAGCGTGATTGTCGCGTTCTGTCTATAAGACCGAAGAAAGAAGAAAAAGGTTTACGCAGTTCGAACTATTTTTTCAGAAATACGCCGCGGACGGTCAATCCTTCCCCCGAACGCGCAAAAAATCCGTTGCCAAACTCGATTTTTTCTGGTATACTTACGCTGGAGGTGATCCTGATGCAGCTGATCGACAAATATCTCCCCTACTGGCCGGTCATCGCGGCGTCCCTGCTCTTTCTGATTTTCGGTCTCTGGTGGCGGCTCACAGCCGCCCGGGCCATGGAGCTTGCGCCAAAGGACCCGAGCTGGGTCAAAAACTACCGCGCCGGGGGCTTCCCTCTCCGGCGGATGCTCCCCGCCCATCCAAAGCTCCGGCTCTGGGCCCTGTTGCTTGTTTTGCTCGTCGCCGCGGGCTTTGCCGTTGGCCAGCTCGTCAACCTCGGCGTCCTCTATGTGCAAAAGCCGCTTGCCTTCCTGCCGACCAGGTATGCCTTCCTGAAGGTCTTCCTGTACATCGTCGGCGCCTGCGCCGTCTATTTCCTGCTGAACCTGCTCTTCGACAGCGGCTGGGTCTCCCTGCCCGGCGCCCTGCTCTTCGCCGTCTCGGCGGCCCACGGCCACGTGGAGGGCTGCGTGATCGCCCTCAGCCTGCTGTTCCTGCTGCTCTATCTGCGGGCGGAAAAGCCCGGCTTCCCGGCGGAGCTGCTCTACCTCTGCGCGCTGCTGTGCCTCTCGGTCATGCTCGCCCACACGCCGGGCCTGGTCTGGCTCTGCCTCTTCTATCCCCCGCTCCACTGGTATAAGCTCCGCTTCCAGCGCCGGGAACGGAAGCTCAAGGGCGGCGTTCTCGCCCTCGCCCTGCTGGCCGCTCTGCTGATTTGGGCTCTGAGCTTCGCCGGGGCCGCCGTACTTCTGCGCTTCCAGTGGTACGGCTTCCGTCTGTCCGCCCTGACCTCGCTCGCAAAGCCGCAGGTCCTCCTGCAGAGCTTCCGCGCCTTCCTGCAAGAGCTCCGGGTCGGCCTGTTCCGGGTCCCGGGCCTCGGCCTGACCGTCGATCTGATGGTGGACGCGCCCCTCTTCGGGCTCGGCTTCTGGGGCTTCTTTGCCGCCTGGAGGCTGGCGAAGCAGCGCCGGGACGCCCGGGGCGTCTTCGTCCTGCTGGTCCTGGCCGCGCTGCTCGCCGCCTGGCTGCTCACCGGCCGCTATGCCCTGAGCCTCGCCCTGGCCCTGACCGCCGCCTGCGCCCTGCGGGAGGCGGACCTGGGCAAAAAGCGCTGGGCGGTCATTGTACTGACCGTGGCCGCCGCCCTCTGGTCCGTCGGCATCCAAATCGCTGCCTGGTACCTTCCCCTGACCGAGGGCCTGGTGGAGCGGCTCAGATAACAAAGCTGTATTACCAAGGAATATGGAGGATTCAACTATGATTGCATTGGCATGTGACCACGGCGCCCTGGAGCTCAAGGAGGCCATCAAGGCCCATCTGGAGAAGCAGGGCCTGGAATACAAGGACTTCGGCACCTACAGCAAGGACAGCTGCGACTATCCCGACTTCGGCGCCGCGGCGGCCCGGGCCGTCGCCTCCGGCGAGTGCGAGAAGGGCATCGTCTGCTGTACCACGGGCATCGGCATTTCCATCGCCGCCAACAAGATCAAGGGCGTCCGCTGCGCCCTGCTCCACGACCACATGAGCGCCCGGCTGACCCGTCAGCACAACGACGCCAACATGATGGCCCTCGGCGCCGCCGTCACGCCCCCCATGATGGCCCTGGAGCTCGTGGATATCTTCCTGCGCACCGAATTCGAGGGCGGCCGCCACCAGCGCCGCGTAGACAAGCTCTCCGCCCTGGAGGGCTGAGCTCCCCGCAAAAACCTTCCCTGCTTGCAGGGGAGGGGGACCGCCGCGCAGCGGCGGTGGAGGGGTCCGCCCCTCGCCTCGCAGGCATTTCAATCCCCACCGTAGGGCGGCCTGACCCCAGGCCGCCGTCCCCGCTCCAACAAGGGATCAGGGATCAAGGATCAAGGATCAGGGTTGGAAAAGGGACAAGGGAACAAGGCCCCGCGTAGGGGCGGTCATCGGCCGCCCTGTCCCCCGCGTAGGGGCGGTCATCGGCCGCCCTGTCTTCCCCGCCCGGACAAACCAGCAGACACGTCTGTAGCGCCGGCAATCTGCCGGCCTGTCCCCCGCAGTAGGGCGGCCTGCTCCCCGCCGTAGCGGCGCACAGTGTGCGCCACCTCCCGCCCCACCGTAGGGCGGCCTGACCCCAGGCCGCCGTCCCGCGCAGCCCGAACATGAAATCCAACGATCAGGAGGCATCGCTATGAGAAAGACAAAAATCATCTGCACCATCGGCCCTGCCAGCGAGGATCCTGCCGTTTTCAAGGCCATGTGCCAACAGGGCCTCAACGTCGCCCGGCTGAATTTCTCCCACGGTACCCACGCGGAGCACAAGAAGAAGATCGAAATGATCAAGGCTGTCCGGGAGGAGCTGGGCCTGCCCATCGCCATCATGCTGGACACCAAGGGCCCCGAATACCGGATCAAGACCTTCCGCGGCGGCAAGGTCACCCTGCGGGACGGGGCGGCCTTCACCTTCACCACCCGGGAGGTCGAGGGCGACGAGCACCGGGTCAGCGTCAACTATCAGGGCCTGGCCGAGGACCTGGAGCCCGGCGACCGGATTCTGGTCAACAACGGCCTGGTGATCTTCGAGGTGGAGGCCATCGAGGGCACGGAGATCCGCTGCCGGGTCCTGGCGGGCGGCGTCCTCTCTGACCGCAAGAGCATGAGCTTTCCCGGCAAGGTCCTGCGTCAGGTCTACCTGAGCGAGCAGGACAAGGCGGACCTTCTCTTCGGCATTGAGAACGACGTGGACTTTGTCGCCGCCTCCTTCGTCTCCTGCAAGCAGGATCTGCTGGACCTGAAGGGCTTCCTGAAGGAGCACGGCGGCGAAAACATCGACGTTATCGCCAAAATCGAAAACCGCTCCGGCGTGGAGAACATCGACGAGATCTGCACCGCCTGCGAGGGCGTCATGGTGGCCCGGGGCGACCTGGGCGTGGAGGTCCCCTTCGCGGAGCTCCCCGCCATCCAGAAGTATCTGATCGAGAAGTGCCGGATGCTGGGCAAGCGGGTCATCACCGCCACAGAGATGCTGGAGAGCA
>CAMVKI010000105.1 GCA_947168005.1 uncultured Clostridia bacterium | reverse complement strand
GCGCCCAGCGCGGCATCCTCTGCAAGTACATCGACAAGGGCGAGATGACCAAGGAGAACCTGGCCCGCTTCAAGGCCGTGCTGATCACCGTGCCCAGAGTCAAGGGCGACGGCCTGCCCGCCGTCTGGACCGCCGACGAGCTGGAGGCTCTGAAGGACTACGCCGAGCACGGCGGCACCATCCTGAGCTTCTCCAAGTCCGACCGCTACGATCCCGACGATCCCGCGGACGCCCCCTATGAGAACTACTATTCCTCCGCCAACCTCTCCAACCTGGTCAACGAGGCCATCGGCGCCCAGACCCGTTTCATCCGCGGCATCGTGGTGGACAACGACGAGAAGGCCAACGAGGCCTACCGCATCTACTTCGACGGCCGGGACCTGATCGGCGAGCACCTCTTCACCGAGGGCATCTACCCCTCCTCCAACGGCCGCTACCAGTGGTACAACGGCACCGGCATCACCAGCGATCCCTGCCTCCGCTTCACCGACGTCAACCGGAGCAAGTGGTATCACGCCGCCGTGGACTTCGCCCTGGATTACGGCCTCATGAGCGGCATCAGCCATGAGACCTTCGAGCCGAACTCCCCGCTGACCCGGGAGATGTTCGTTCAGATCCTCTGGAGAGCCGCCGGCTCCGAGGAGGTCAGCATTGCCAACCCCTTCACCGACGTGAAGGAGAGCAACTGGTCCTACAAGGCCGTGCTCTGGGCCTACGCCAAGGGCATCACCACCGGCCGCACCCCCGACACCTTTGACCGCAAGGCTCCCGTCACCCGGCAGGAGATGGCCCTCTTCCTGCTCAAGTTCGCCGAGCTCAAGGGCTTTGACACCGCCGCCCGGGCCGAGCTGTCCGGCTATCCCGACGCCGACAGGGTGAGCAAGTGGGCGAAGGACGCCATGCAGTGGGCCGTGGCCGAGGGCCTGATCGGCGGCGTGGCCGTGGACGGCGAGGCCTGGCTCCAGCCCAAGGAGTCCGCCACCCGTGCCCAGGTCGCCCTGATTCTCAAGAACTTCATGGAGAAGAACGGCATGGAGCTGCCCAAGAGCGATATGGCCGTGGTCTCCCTGATCAAGCCCTACGACACCACCTGGGTCGCCAACTACAAGGCCAACTTCGACGGCTCCTCCTACGTGCCCAACTACGACAGCGACCTGGTCATGGCGGAGATGGGCAGCGGCTTCTCCCTGGCGACGGCGGAGAAGCTCCCCGGCGGCGGCTATCTGGTCTGCTCCGGCGCGACCTTCATCTCCAACTACGACCTGAAGTACGGCGATCCCGCCAACGAGCAGTACGAGAACTACCTGCTGGTCTGCAACATCCTCGACTTCATCAAGGACGGCGAATTCGACGGTGAGATTACCCCCATCGCCGAGGTCCACAAGGGCGAGGTCGGCCAGGAGTTCACCATCGAGGGCTGGGTCACCTCCAACGCCTCCGACTACGACAAGGACACCGCCTTCTTCGACTGCATCTACATCCAGGACGAGACCCGGGGCATCAACGCCTTCCCCGTCTCCGGCTACTACTTCATCGGCGAGCAGGTCCGCGCCCACGGCGGCGTGACCTACTACTGCGGCGAGATCGAGCTGAACCTGTCCACGGACTACAACGGCTCCATCAAGGTCATCTCCAACGACCTGAACGTCATCGCGCCCGCGAAGCTCAGCTGCGCCGAGGCCATGAGCGACGACAACATCGGCAACCTGATGAAGATCGAAGGCACTGTCACCGAAATCCATGAGACCGCCGGCGTGGTGGATATGATCTACGTGGACGACGGCTCCGGCGAGGAGGCCATGCTCTTCATCAACGGCTACATCCAGAAGGAATCCCATGCCCTGGACGGCATTGCCGTGGGCATGATGATCGAGGGCGTGGGCATCGGCTCCCGCGACGTGGACGAGGCCAGCGGCGGCGCCGACGGCCAGATCGGCGACGACATCGATCCCAGCCTCTTCATCAAGCGTCTGCGCGTCCGCTCCAGAGACGAGCTCCTGATCTGGGGCGCCGAGCTGGACACCACCGCTCTGGAGGCCGCCATTGCCGAGGCCGAGGGCCTGGATCGCAGCCTCTACACCGAGGAATCCCTGGCCGCCCTGGACGAGGCCCTGGCCGCCGCCCGGGCCGTCATGGCCGATCCGGACAAGGATCAGCGCATGGTCACTGAGGCCTGCAACGCCCTTCGGGCTGCGCTGGACGCCCTGGAGGAGAAGCCCGAGGAGCCGCCCGCTCCCGACGAGACCCGCTTCGAGCTGACCGACGCCGTGGCCCAGGACGACCGGATCATCATCTACCATCCGGCCCAGGGCAAGGCCCTGAACGATACGCTGAACGGCAAGAAGCTGGACGGCGTGGCCGTCACCGTGGAGGAGAACGTGCTGATTCCCGCGGAGGGCGTCGCCGTCTACACCGTGGAATACCCCGAGGGCGACACCGCCAACTTCTATCTGAAGATGGAGGACGGCAAGTATCTGACCTCTCAGCCCACCGGCAACGGCCTGAGCTTCGAGGAGACCGCCAACGAGTACAGCCTGTGGCACCTGCAGGCCAAGGACGAGGCCAATTCCACCTTCTTCATCTACAACACCAACGCCGAGTATCAGGGCAATAAGAACCAGGCCCTGGAGTACCACTACGGCTACACCACCTACGGCTGGAAGGACAGCGAGGCCTATATCTTCCAGGTCTACAAGGAAGTCGAGATCCCCTACGGCTATCAGCTCAAGAACGGGCTGGAGCAGAATGACCGGGCGATCATCTACCATCCGGCCCAGGGCAAGGCTCTGAACGACACGCTCAACGGCAAGAAGCTGGACGGCGTGGCCGTCACCGTGGAGGACAAGGTGCTGATTCCCGCGGAGGGCGTCGCCATCTACACTGTGGAGTACCCCGAGGGCGATACCGTCAACTTCTACCTGAAGATGGAGGATGGCAAGTATCTGACCTCCCAGCCCACCGGCAACGGCCTGAGCTTCGAGGAGACCCCCAACGAGTACAGTCTGTGGTATCTGCAGACCAAGGACGAGGAGAATTCCACCTTCTTCATCTACAACACCAACGCCGCGTATCAAGGCAATAAGAACCAGGCCCTGGAGTACCACTACGGCTACACCACCTACGGCTGGAAAGACACCGAAGACTATATCTTCCAGGTCTACGTCAACGGTCCGCTCCAGCAGGGAGAAACCGAGGTTCACACCACCGCTCTGGAGACTGCCATTGCGGCGGCCCAGGCCATTGACCGCAGCCTCTACACCGCGGAATCCCTGGCCGCTCTGGACGAGGCTCTGGCCGCCGCCCAGACGGTCCTGGAGGACCCCGACAAGACCCAGGCCCAGGTCAACGCGGCGCTGGCCGCCCTGAACGCGGCCCTCGCCGCCCTGGAGCTGAAGCCCGTGGAGGCCAGCTTCGTCCTGACCGCCGCCGCGGACCTCGTGGAGGGCAGGGAAGTGCTCATCGTCCTGGCGGACGGCAGCCGGGCCATCTCCAACGAGGCCTCCGGCACCAAGCTGAAGCCCTACGCCGTCACCGTCGCCAACGGAACGGTGAGCGACGCGGTGGCCTCCGTGATCTTCACCGTGGAGAAGGACGGAAACGGCAGCCTGATCTTCGTCAACGAGGGGAAATATCTGACCTCCGGCGCCACAGGCAACAGCCTGACCCTGGCGGCTGCCTCTGGCGATTACAGCCTCTGGACGCCCGTGGAGGCCGAGGGCGGATACTTCCTCAAGAGCACCAACGCCCAGTACAACGGCAACGCCCAGTATATCGAGTTCTTCAACAACCTCTTCACCGTCTACGGCAAGAAGGACACCGACGCCGCCGACAAGTATCTGCTGAACTTCTACATGAAGACCGGCGAATAAAGCAGCCCCCGGCGGGGCCCTCTTCGGAGGGCCCCGTTTTTTGTGCTTTACACAGGCCGAAAATTTTGATATAATACAATGAACCAATCATTTTGCATTCCGAAGGAAGGTGCTGCCTGTGCGCAAAATCTGGAACGGGCTGACGGAGTTTTACCGGCGGGGGGATCTGCTCCTGCTGTTTCTCTGCGTCGTCACCACGGTTTTCGGCATCGTCATGATCGCCAGCGCCACCCGCTACAGCTCCTCCTCCCGCTATCTGATCGTCCAGATCGCCTCCCTGATCCTGGGCGTAATCCTCTATATCGCGGTCTCCCTGCTGGACATTGAGATCGTGGCCGAGCACCGGGAGCTGCTGCTGGCCTTCAACGTGCTGTTCATGTCCACCCTCCTGATCTGGGGCGTGGAGGGCAACACCGGCAACCGGGCCTGGCTGGACCTGCCCCTGCTGCCCGTCAACATCCAGCCCGCGGAGCTCTGCAAGATCACCTTCGTCATTGCCCTGGCGAAGACCATGAGCAACAACCGGGCCAAGCTCTCCTCGGCAAAGTCCATGGCCTCCATTGTGGCCCAGACCCTGCTGATGATCGGCCTCATCGTGGTGATCTCCCGGGACGAGGGCTCGGCCATCGTCTTCATCTTCATCTTCCTGGTGGTGGCCTACGTGGGCGGCATCCGGGCCTGGTGGTTCCTGGCCGGACTGGCGATTGCGGCGGCGGCATTCCCCCTGCTCTGGAAATACTTCGTCAAGGACTACCAGAAGGACCGTATCCTGATGCTCTTCGACGAGACCATCGACCCCAACGGCAAGGGCGTCCGCTGGGACACCAACCGCTCCATCGCCATGCTCTCCGGCGGCGGGATCTCGGGCCAGGGCCTCTTCCACGGCTCCATGCTCCAGAACCACGCCATCGCCGCCCAGCACACCGACTTCATCTTCTCCGCCATCGGGGAGGAGCTGGGTATCCTGGGCTGTCTCTTTACCCTGCTGCTTCTGATCTCCATAGTGGCCCGCTGCGTCCACGTGGGGCTCAAGACGCCGAACTATATGAACCGCCTGATCTGCATCGGCATCGCGGCCATGCTGATCTTCCAGATTTTGATCAACGTGGGCATGTGCATCGGCGTGGCCCCGGTGGTGGGCCTGACCCTGCCCTTCGTCAGCTACGGCGGCTCCTCCATCGTCACCCTCTACCTGGCGATGGGTCTGGTTTCCAGCATCCACATGCGCCCCGACCCGGAGTCAAAGTCGCCCTATATCCAACCGCGATACTGATACCGTTTTTATTTCGATAGAATGGGACTGTGAGGTGAGCGCTGTGAGCAGTCTGGAAATGCAGGCTCTGCAAAACGCCGCGGCGTCTTCCGCCATGGAGGGATTGCCGTTGACGAGAAAGGACATCGAAACAATCCGGAGCATTCTGGATGGGGAGTTGTCCCTTCAGGAGTATTTGGCGGCGATGAAGGCGTCCTATGGAGGCGCATCATGAGCTATTCGGTGACGCCGACTGAGGCGGGCTGCTATCCGGGCACGACGGTCCTGATAAACAAGCTGGGGATCCGATCTCAGGAGGCGCTGGATGAGGTAGAGCGGGTTGTGACGTCGCTGCATTCAGTCGAGATCGAGCGGGAACAGAGCGCCGAAGTGTTTACGTTTGGATATTATTTGGAATTGCACCGCCGCTTGTTTGGCGATATTTACGATTGGGCAGGCCAGATCAGGACAATTGAGCTGTCTAAGAAGGGAACGTCGTTTTGTGCCGCAGGGAAAATTCCGTCAGTCGGGCAGGCAATATTTGAACGGCTGCAAAGGCTGAAGGAATTTCGCGGACTTCCGCGAAAGCGATTTGTCAGAGAGGCCGCGGATTTATACAACAGGATCAATCTACTGCATCCGTTCCGGGAAGGAAACGGCCGCACGCAGCGCTTGTTCTTTACACTGCTGGTCCGTCGTGCGGGACGTGAGATTGATTTTGCGAATTGCGATACAGATGTTCTCATGATTGCGACGATCTTCGCTGCACAGGGCGTCATGGATCAGCTGTACGGTTTTTTCGATCAGGAGATCAAAGGATAGAGACAAGGAGCGATCAACATGGAAATGCAATTTCTGAAGACCCTGGAGGCCATCCGCAATCCGGTGCTGAACTGGATCCTGCAGGGCTTTACCTATCTGGGGGAGGAGACCGTCTTCATGGTCCTCGCCATCGTGTTCTTCTGGTGCGTGGACAAGTGGAGAGGCTACTATCTGCTCGCCGCCGGCTTTTTGGGCACCGTCCTCTCCCAGACCATGAAGCTGATCTGGCGGGTTCCCCGGCCCTGGGTCCGGGACCCCTCCTTCACCGTGGTGGAGTCCGCCCAGAGCGGGGCCACGGGCTATTCCTTCCCCAGCGGCCACAGCCAGAGCGCGGCCTGCACCCTGGGCGGCATTGCCCGGGATACGAAGCGGAGATGGCTGCGCTGGGTCCTGCCTTTGGCGGTCCTGCTGGTGGGCTTCTCCCGGATGTACCTGGGCGCTCACTATCCCTCCGACGTGGTCGTGGGCCTGGCCCTCGGCGTCTTCGCGGTGCTGCTCATGCACCCCATTATCCGGAAGGCCCGGCAGAGCGTGAAGTTCATGTACGGCTTCCTCTTTGCCATGCTCCTGCTCACGGCGGGCTATCTGGCCTACGTGCTGCTCTACCCCTTTCCCGCGGAGGTCCGGATCATGGACCCGGTCACCCAGACCAGCAACTGGGAAAACGGCCTCAAGAACGCCTGGACCCTCCTGGGCTGCGTGCTGGGCCTCATCGTGTCCTATACCGCGGACCGGAAGACGCAGTTCTCCGAGAAGGCGCCGCTCCTTGGCCAGATCTGCAAGGTGGTCCTGGGCCTGGCGATCCTCGTGGGCCTGCGGGTGGTGCTGAAAAAGCTCTTCGGCCTGATCTCCGAGGAGCTCTGCTGGAACGCCCTGCGCTACTTCTGCATGGTGGTCTTCGCCGGCGCGATCTGGCCCCTGAGCTTCCCCCTCTGGGCCAGGGTCGGCGCGAAAAGCAAGAAATAAGAAGCTGTAAAATAGATCGAGCGGGCGCCAAACCCCCGTCCCCTGTTGCCTGTTGCCTATGAAAGAACGTCTTCAAAAGCTGATCGCCCGGGCCGGGCTCTGTTCCCGGCGGCGGGCGGAGGAATGGATCACCCGGGGCAAGGTCACCGTGAACGGAGGCCTTGCCCGCCTTGGCGATACGGCGGACCCGGAGACCGACGTCATTTTGATCGACGGCGCGCCCCTGCCCGCCCCTCCGGCCCAGACCACCACGGTCCTGCTCAATAAGCCCCGGGGCTGGGTGACCACGCTCTCCGACGAGAAGGACCGCCCCACCGTGGGGGCGCTCCTGCCCCCGGAGCTGGGGCGGCTCTACCCCGTGGGGAGGCTGGACCAGTTCTCCGAGGGCCTGCTGCTCATGACCAACGACGGGGAGCTGGCGAACCGGCTGACCCACCCCGCCGGGGAGGTCGAAAAGACCTACCGCCTCTGGGTCTCGGGCTGGCACGAGGGCGCCCTGGAGCAGCTGCGCCGCCCCATCGTCCTGGACGGCTATCGGATCAAGCCGCCGCTGGTAAAGCTGCTTTGGGCGCATGAGGCGGAGGATCGACAAGATTGCGCCGTAGGGAGCGATGCCCTCATCGCTCCTGTCATTGCCGCAGGCAATGACGCCGCCGTTCCGGCGGCGGAGGCATCTGGGGATGCCTCCCTACGGGAGGGGAAGCGAACGGCGCTGCTGGAAATCACCATCCACGAGGGCCGCAACCGGCAGATCCGCCGCATGGCGGAGGCCGCGGGCCTGAAAACCACCCGGCTCCAGCGTGTCGCCGAGGGCCCCCTGACCCTGGGCGAGCTGAAGCCCGGCCAGTGGCGGAAGCTCAGCGAGGCGGAGCTGGACAAACTGAGGAAACATATATGAATGAGTATGACGTTATTGTCGTCGGCGGCGGGGCCGCCGGGATGTTCGCCGCGATCCAGGCGGGCTACGCCGGGGCGAAGGTCCTGCTGCTGGAGCCCAACGAGCGGCTGGGGAAGAAGCTCTATATCACCGGCAAGGGCCGCTGCAATCTGACCAACGCCTGCTCCTGGCAGGAGGTTTTGAAGAACGTCCCCCGGAATCCCCGCTTCCTCTATTCCGCCCTCTCGGGCTTCACCCCGGAGGACGCCGTCACCTTCTTCGAGTCCCACGGCTGCGAGACCAAGGTGGAGCGGGGCAACCGGGTCTTCCCGGTCTCCGACAAGTCCGCCTCCGTGGTGGACGCGCTGAAAACCGCCCTGGGCTATGCCGGGGTGGAAATCCTACGATCCAGAGCCAGAGCCATAGAAACGGAAAACGGCTGTGCTTCGGGAGTAAAGACGGACCGGGGGGACTTCCTTGCCCCGGCGGTAATCCTGGCGACGGGGGGCAAGTCCTATCCCGCCACGGGCTCCACCGGCGACGGCTACCGCATGGCAAAGGCCCTGGGCCACAGCATCGTGCCCCCCGTGGGCTCCCTGGTCCCCCTGGTGGAGGACGGCCCCTGGTGCGCCCGGATGC
>CAMVKI010000104.1 GCA_947168005.1 uncultured Clostridia bacterium | reverse complement strand
GCCGCACCGGCTACCATATCCACGTGTCTGAGGGCATGAACGACGTCTATGACAGCCTGCAAAACTACGGACGCCGTCCCGTCCAGCGGCTCCACGACCACGGCATCCTGGGGCCGAAAACCATTCTGGGCCACTGCATCCACGTGAACTCCGCCGAGATCGAGCTCATCAAGAACACCGACACCATGGTGGTCAACAACCCCGAGTCCAACATGGGCAACGCCGTGGGCACCTGCCCGGTGCTCCCCCTCTACAAAAACGGCGTCCTCCTGGGCCTGGGCACCGACGCCTATACCAACGACATGCTGGAATCCGCCAAGGCCGCCCTCTGCGCCCAGCGGCAGAACGCCTGTCTGCCCAATGTGGGCTGGTGCGAGGTCACGGACATGCTCTTCAAAAACAACGCGAAGATCGGCGCCAGGTACTTCCCCGACGAGCTGGGGGTCCTGAAGCCCGGCGCCGCCGCCGACGTGATCGTCATGGACTACAAGCCCTTCACCCCCTTCTCCGACGCCAACATCGACGGCCACATCCTCTTCGGCATGACGGGCCGCCAGTGCCGGACGACGATTGCCGCGGGTCGGGTCCTGATGAAGGACGGGGAGCTGATCGGCATCGACGAAGAGGCGGAGAACGCCCATATCTTAGAGGCCGCCCAAAAGCTCTGGGGCGACCTGAACCGCTGCGTCTATAACGAGGAAGGAGAAATCTGATTATGACAGACAACATGAAGGAACAACTCTTGAAAAAGACCAAACAGGGGAAGCTGCTTACGCTGATTCTGCTGCTCTACGGCCTGGTGGTAACGCTGATTATCTTCCTGAGTATATCGGGGGAGCGCGTGGAATGGCTGCATTGGCTGGCCCCCTTCACGATTGCCAGTATGCCGATCCGTTATTATATGCATCCGGCTGTCGTCTTCATCCCCCTTGCGGTGCTGGCCCTGGTCGGTTGGCTGCTGCTCCATAAGGGACAGCTCTTTGGCCGGGAGATTATCATCGGCTGCATGATCGTCTACCTGGCGCTGAACCTTTTCTTCACGCCCTTCTATATGCTGTTGGTCTCGACCAGCCAGAAGATAGACTATGTGGGCCAGATTCTGGGTCTCAGTCTCTGCGGCACGATCTACCCCGTGCTGGTGCTCATTGCCCTCCACCGCTGGAATCCGCGTAGAAAATAAAACGGAGGTGCTTCCATGGGAATGAAACGAAGGCGTATGCGGGCAGGCGTGTGCTGTCTGCTTCTGTGCGTTCTGAATCTGCTCCTGTGCGTCGTTCCGCCCCTTGTGAACCTGTTCCTCCGCAGGACGCCGGAATGGCTGCCCCTGCTCAGCCCAGCCTGGACGGCCTCGATCGTCCTGTGTACCGCCTCTGCCGTACTCTCTGTCGTTCTGTTCCCCCTGCTGCTGGTGGTGGAAGAGTTTTCCCCGGTGTATGAAGCGGTCTATCTGCTTCTTCCCTTCGTCCTCTCCATACTCGGTCTGCTTCCGACCATCGGCTGGCTCCGGACGAATCGGGAAAAGAAAAACGGGAAAAGGCTGATCCAGATTCCTCTGACAGCGGAGCTGATCCTGGCACTCTTCGCCACGATTGCAATGCAGTTTTTCTCGGTTCCTCTGGTCATTGCAGAAGAGATCACGCCGATTGCGCTGCTGGTCAGCGGCGCGGCGGGGGTTCTCCTGCCGGCTCTGATCTTTCGCTGTCTCTATATCTGGCAATAAACGATCTGAAAAAAGGAGGTAAGCCGCATGTCTGAAAAAATGTACCCCATTCCCTTTGAACGCCTGATGCGCTGGGCGCTCGCGGAGCATGAGAAGGAGGGGACCGTCTTCGGCGTCCGGCGCTTCTACCGGGCCGACCCGGCCAAGACCCTGCCCATCTTCGGCGAGACCATCGAAACCCCCTTCGGCCCCGCGGCGGGTCCCAACTCCCAGCTTGCCCAGAACATCATCGCGGCCTACGTGGCCGGCGCCCGCTTCTTTGAGGTCAAGACCGTCCAGCAGATGGACGGGGAGGACCTGGCTCGCTGCGTCCCCCGGCCCTGCATCCTGGCCGACGACGAGGGCTACAACCAGGAGTGGTCCACGGAGCTCACCGTGGAGCAGGCCCGGGACGAGTATATCAAGGCCTGGTGCGCCCTGAAGCTTCTCTCGGGGCTCTGGGGCCTGGGCAGCCCGGAGGGCTTCGTCTTCAATATGTCCGTGGGCTACGACCTGGCGGGCATCCAAAGCCCCAAGGTGGACGGCTATATCGAGGCCATGAAGGATGCCTCCGCCACGGCCCAGTTTGCCGAGTGCAAGCGGGTCCTCAAGGCCCTTTTCCCCGGGCACGACAGCTATATCGACGGCATTTCGCCCCGGGTGTCCCGCTCCGTGACCCTCTCCACCCTCCACGGCTGTCCCCCCGACGAGATCGAGCGGATTGCGACGTATCTGATCCGGGAAAAGCATCTGCACACCTTCGTCAAGTGCAATCCCACCATCCTCGGCTACCGCACCGCCCGGGATACCCTGGACAAAATGGGCTACGACTACGTGGTCTTCGACGAGCACCACTTCAAGGAGGATCTGCAGTGGGCCGACGCGGTGCCCATGTTCGAGCGGCTCCGGGCTCTGGCGAGGGAGAGGGGCCTGGAATTCGGCCTCAAGCTCTCCAACACCTTCCCCGTGGACACCACCCGGGGAGAGCTGCCCAACGACGAGATGTACATGTCCGGCCGGGCCCTCTTCCCCCTGACCATCGAGATGTGCAGCCGGGTCTCCCGGCAGTTCGGCGGGACCATGAAGATCTCCTTTGCCGGCGGCGCGGACTGGTTCAACTGCGATAAGCTCTTCCGGGCGGGGATCTGGCCCATCACCGTGGCGACGACGATCCTGAAGCCCGGCGGCTATAACCGCCTGGCCCAGCTCTGCGAGAAGACCGAGGCCCTGCCCTTCGCTCCCTTTGCCGGGACGGATACGGAGGCCATCGCCGAGCTCAGCGCGGCCTGCCATACGGACCCCCGCCACGTCAAGCCCATCAAGCCCCTGCCCAGCCGGAAGAGCGAGGAGCCGGTGCCCTGGTTCAACTGCTTCGAGGCCCCCTGCGAGGGCGGCTGCCCCATCCGCCAGGACATTCCCGAATACATGGAGCTCTGCGCCCAAGGGCGGTACGAGGAGGCCCTGCGGCTCATCGTGGAGAAGAACCCCCTGCCCTTCATCACCGGCACCATCTGCGCTCACCGCTGCATGGGCAAGTGCACCCGGAGCTTCTACGACGACCCGGTGCAGATCCGCTCCGTCAAGCTCCTGGCCGCCGAAAAGGGCTATGAAGCCCTGATGAAATCCATCCGAAAGCCCGCCCCGGTCCCCGGCATCCGGGCCGCGATCGTGGGCGGCGGCCCCACGGGCATGGCCGCGGCCTTCTTCCTCAGCCGGGCCGGCGCGGCCTGCACGCTCTTCGAGCGGGAGGCCAAGCTGGGCGGCGTCGTCCGCCAGGTCATCCCCGCCTTCCGGATCTCCGACGAGGCCATTGACCGGGACGCGGCCCTGATCGCCGCCTATGGGGCGGAAATCAGAACGAATACCGAGGCTCCCTCCGTTGCAGAGCTGAAGGCTATGGGCTACACCCACGTCTTCTTCGCCGTGGGTGCCTGGAAGCCGGGCCGTCTGGAGCTGGCCGGGAACGTGAAGCCCGTCATCCCCTGGATGAAGGCCCGAAAGGCCGGGACGGACCGGGAGCCCCTGGGTCACGTGGCGGTGATCGGCGGCGGCAACACCGCCATGGACGCGGCCCGGCTGGCCGTCCGCGCCGGCGCGGAGAGCGTCACCCTGGTCTACCGCCGCACCAAGCGCTGGATGCCGGCCGATTCCCAGGAGCTGGAGCTGGCTCTGGCCGACGGCGTCCGCTTCCTGGAGCTGGCCGCCCCGGTGAAGCAGGCGGACAGGAAGCTCCGCTGTGAGAAGATGGTTCTGGGCGAGCCCGACGCCTCGGGCCGCCGCAGTCCCGTGCCCACCGGCGAATATCTGGAGATCCCCTGCGATCTGGTGATCTCCGCCGTGGGCGAGCAGGTGGATCCCGCCGTCTTTACCGCCTCCGGCGTGGAGCTCGGCCCCAAGGGCCGCCCCGCCTTCCGCACCAACCTGGAGAACGTCTGCGCCGGCGGCGACGCCCTCCGGGGCCCCGCCACCGTGGTGGAGGGCATCGCGGACGCGGCCCGCTTTGCCGAGGCCGTCCTGGGCGAGAAGCGGGAGACCGTCTATCCCGCGAACTGCCGTCCCGTCCCGGCCCGAGCCGCGGCGGGGAAGGGCCTCCTCATCCCCGCCGGTCCCGCCGAGACCGAGCCGGAGCGCTGCCTGCGCTGCAATACGGTCTGCGAGAACTGCGTGGACGTCTGCCCCAACCGGGCCAACGTGGCGATCACGCTGCCCGACGGCTCGATCCAGATCCTCCACATGGACGAGATGTGCAACGAGTGCGGCAACTGCACCGCCTTCTGCCCCTATGCCTCCGAGCCCTGCAAGGACAAGCTGACCCTCTTCCGGGACCAGGAGGCCTTTGCCGACTCCCAAAACTGCGGCTTCGTCTTCCTGCCCGGGGAGCGGGTCCGGGTCCGTCTTCTGGACGGCGTGAGCGTCCATGAGCTCTCCGCCCCGGAGACCCTGCCCGCCTGGGTCCTGGCGCTGATCGAGACGGTCCGGGTTGACTACCCCTGGCTTTGGCAATAAGCCGCGCATGAAGGAGGCGCCCCAATGAATTTTCTGTCCGCGCATCCCGTAACCATCGCCCTGGCTCTGATCTCCACGGTAATCTGGACCACGGGAAACCGCAATCAAAACAAAAAGCTTGTGTGGGTCGGCATCGCTCTGTGCGTCGCCGCCGCCGTGACATTCTTCCTGGGTGTATAATATTATTAAGGAAAATGAGGTAAAAAACTATGATCGAAAACGTAACCGGGACCGTGACGGAAGCCGTCAGCCCCGTTCTGGAGTTCATCAAGACCTACGCCGCCGCCCTGCCCACCTCCGTGGTGGCCGTCATCCTGCTCATCGTCGGCCTGAAGATCGGCAAGACCGTCCTGAAGGTCATCGCTGTCGCCCTGATCGTCGCCGCCATCCTCTTCTTCGTGCTGAAGGTTTGAGCGCCTTCCTCTTGATTTCGAGTAAATACCCCTTGACAAATAGTGACTATTGTGATAGTATACAAGTGTAACTATTGCAATAGTCACTATTTGATTTTTATGAAGGAAAGAGAATATGAAAATCTTTGAATCAGAGCTGAAGGTTATGGAAATGCTGTGGGCTCGGGGAGACCTGACCGCGGGACAATTGGCAAAGCTGCTGAGCGAGTCCACTGGCTGGAACCGCAATACCACTTATACCGTAATCAAAAAGCTGGTCGAAAAGGGCGCTGTGGAGCGCCGGGAGCCTGGCTTCTTATGCCATGTCTTAATCACTCGAGAGGAGGTCTGCCGCAGTGAGGCCGACGATTTGATTGACCGCCTTTTCAGCGGCTCGCCGGAGTTGCTGCTGACGGCCTGCCTGAGTGGCAGAAAGCTGAACCCGGAGGAGATTGCCAGACTCCGTGCGCTGGTTGATGCGCTTGAATGAGGTGATTCCGTGACAATTCTGCAAATGACGGCACAAGGGAGTCTGGTGATTGTCCTTGGGGGCCTCCTGCGCATCTTGGGCAGGGACCGGTTGCCGAAGCGAAGCCTTTTGGCCATCTGGGGTCTGGCCCTGGCCCGACTGTTGCTCCCTTTTCGCATCACTGCTCCCTGGAGCCTCTACAGACTGTTCAACGCTGGAGGGCAGGGCGGCAGCTCCGTGCTGGTTTTTCCATCCCTGGGAAATGCTTTCTTCTCACCGTCAGATACAGTTTCCGCTTTCGGCGCAGCTTCGAACGCACCGCAGGCCGGCGTGGTGCAGTCAGCAATCCTCCCCATCTCACCCGCGGTGGTTTTTTGGTTGACGGGCCTTTTGGCAACGGCACTCATAATTTTGCTTCAGTACGCAAGGGGCAGCCGAGCCTTGAGAGAGGCCATCCCTGTGGAAGAAACAGAGGTGCTGACCCATTGGCGGCAGACCCATCCGCTCTGCCGAAGCCTGCGCATTCTGACCTCGGACCGTCTGGGCTCACCCGTGACGGTAGGTTTGGTGCACCCCAAAATCTATCTTCCCCGGGCGCTTGACCCCTCGTCCGCCGCAGTCCTCGACTTTGTTCTGCCCCACGAGTATTTCCATGTTCGATACTTTGACCGGCTCTGGAAGCTGGCCGCTGTTCTGGCCTTCTGCCTTCACTGGTTCAATCCGCTGGTCTGGGTCTTGGCCTGCCTGCTGGACCGGGACCTGGAACGCCGCTGCGACGAGGCTGTCCTTCGCGCCTACCCCACAGACCGCCGCGCCGCCTATGCCCGAACCCTGTTAGACCTGTGCGAACGGCAGAGCAGGCTGACAACCGGTTTTGCCGGAAATTCAACGCAAGAAAGGATCGTGTCCATCATGAAATTCAAAAGAAAAACCCTTCTGACCGGAACCCTCGCCGTGGCCGGGGTTCTGGTCCTGGGCTTGACGCTGCTGATTACCCCCTCCAAGGCCTCGGAACCGGATCCGCCCACCGCATCGGTCAAATCAGAAACTCCCTACGAAGATCGGGGTTTCTACTCCTGGCGAGATACGCCCAAAGAGGATCAGAGGAATGATCCGGAGGCCTTTTATACTGACAGCGAGTATATCTCTCAAAACGGGACCGCCTACACGCTTCGGACCTACTCCGCCCGGTGGATCAGAGAAAACGGCTATCCCGTAAACCAGCGGGGAGAGACCTATGGCGGCGATTGTTGGTTTGGCCCCGACGATGTAGACGAACTGGAGCCGCTCGGGGAGCCGGACCTGCTTTTGACCGAAGGAGATCACGGCGCTGTCGGGTATGTCCGCCAATCGGAGCTGAACGATGCCGCGGAAGGTCGTAACGTGCAGACCCCAGATGAGGCTGTCGTCTGGATGGCGGACCCCGCCTTTGCCGAGAAACGAAGCGTCCCCCTGTACCTGGAAGACGGTGTTACCATTGTGGATTACTTTACGCTGCAGATATTCGAATAAAGGAGATCAAAATGAAAAAATGCAAACGATTCATTGCTGTGGGCTTAATTGTTCTCATACTCACAGTAGGTTTAGCGACTCTTTTCAGTACTACGGCTTGCGCGGAGAAAAACAATAATCGTACAGATTCCTCACCGAGAACAGGCACGGTATATGGCATTACGTACACCTATTTATCCAGAGCGAACTGTTTTTTTCACATGATCTTAGGGTCCACCGTCGTTTCACCATCAGCCAATGCTCCAACTGGGTATATTGGTGAAATGGTTCGTATCTACCAAGATACGGGTTCTGGGACAGGTCAGCTCAAGGTGGCCACGAGTGTTGTGTACAATACACAGACAATTAGTGCGCAAAGCAACTTCATCCAGGGCGGCTCCTATGCGGGTGAAAGCAACAAGTGGTATTATTCTTGTGGAGCAGTTCGGTTCTATAACGGAAACGGATATACTCCATACTATAGTTGCTCAAGAACACCGAATGTGGGATTTACCGGAAGCAAGAAAGACACAGCGAGAATGGAAAGCAAACAAGAGTGGCTTCCTGCGGCGGAAAAAGATGAGTTGATTCCCGCCGAGGGCGTCCATGGATATTTCGGATATGTAAAGGAAGCCGATCTTGATGGGGAGCAGCCTCGTAACCCGGAGGAGGCCGTGAAATATATGGAGCAGCTACGGGAGGATTACGAAGCCGGAGTCGTCTATGAGATCCCACTGTACGCTGCCGACGGAGAGACTGTCTTGGATGTTTTTGTGATTTCCTATCCGATTTTCCTCCAAGGTGATACCTGGTACGATCTTTCCGGAAACCCAATAACTGTAGAATCAATCAATGTACCGTCTGATTGACCCAAGTTGATGGACAAACCAAAATCACCCCACGGAAAAGCGCCGCGCTTTTCCGTGGGGTGATTGCTTTGCCAAGCCGAAGGGGAGCTCCTCGTCCATATCGTCGAGGGCCTGAGTTTCCGAGGGCAGGTCCTCGTCCGTTTCGTCCCGGTCGAGCTCGTTCTCGCTTGGACCGGAAACGATGGGAAGGGCCTCGGAGGGCCTGCCCGATTCGTCGGGCTCGATGTGCCAGAGGGCGGCGGTATCGTACTTCGCGGGCACTGGCACCCATTGGTTGCGCTCGGCTTCAATGTACCAGGTCCCGTCTTCGTATTCCATCCAGCCGTAATCCCCGTAATCCCCGGAGATGGGCTCGTACCAGTACTGCCAGAGATTGGGGGACAGGTCCGTGTTGTACCAGAGGTACAGCCCGGAGGTGCTGTCGTAGTAGCTGTCGTCGCTGTGGCTCCAGCGCATGACCCGGTCATAGCTGCCGCTGTCCGCGATGACGCATGCCCCGGGCCAGACCTCCCGCAGTAGGGGCGGCCATTGGCCGCCCGCCCGAGGCAGAGCCTCCCGACGAGCGCCCAC
>CAMVKI010000103.1 GCA_947168005.1 uncultured Clostridia bacterium | reverse complement strand
GTTGACGAAGATGGAGCCGCCGGGAACGACGGAATCCTCAAACTTCTCCAGAGAGGGACGGTTCATCACGATCAGGGAGGTGGGACGGGTTACCAGGGGAGAGTCGATCTCCTCCTCGGAGAGCATGACGGAGCAGTTGGCCGTGCCGCCGCGCATCTCGGGACCGTAGGAGGGGATCCAGGAGGTATTCTTGCCTTCCTTCATGCCGGCAGCCGCCAGCAGCTGGCCCATGAGCAGAACGCCCTGGCCGCCGAAGCCTGCGAAAATATTTCTTTCAACCATGACTTATACCTCCTTAAAAGTGCCCAGAGGATAGTAGGGGATCATGTTGTCCTGCAGCCAATCCATGGACTCGGCGGGAGACTTGCCCCAGTTTGTGGGGCAGGGGGACAGAACCTCGACCAGGGAGAAGCCCTTGCCCTCGATCTGCATCTGGAAGGCCTTCTTGATGGCGGCCTTGGTCTTGCGGATGTTCGCCGCGTTGTTCAGAGCGCAGCGGGCGATGTAGGCCGAGCCGTTGATGGTGGAGAGCATTTCGGCAATGCGGATGGGCTCGCCGCAGTGCTCCTTCTGACGGCCGTAGGGGGAGGTGGTGGTCACCTGGCCGACCAGGGTGGTGGGGGCCATCTGACCGCCGGTCATGCCGTAGATGGCGTTGTTGATGAAGATCGTGGTGATCTTCTCGCCGCGGTGGGCGGCGTGGACGATCTCGGCGGTGCCGATGGAGGCCAGGTCGCCGTCGCCCTGATAGGTGAAGATGTACTTGTCGGGATGGACGCGCTTGAAGCCGGTGGCGACGGCGGGGGCGCGCCCGTGAGCGGCCTCGTACATATCCACGTTCATATAGTTGTACATAAACACCGCGCAGCCAACGGGGGCGACGCCGGCGCATTTCTCCTGAATGCCCAGCTCCTCAATGACCTCGGCCACCAGGCGGTGCACGATGCCGTGACCGCAGCCGGGGCAGTAGTGGAAGGGGTCGTCCGTCAAAACGGGAGTTTTCTGAAACACAACTGCCATACTTATGCCCTCCTCATGATTTCCATAACGCGGTCGGCAATCTCCTCCGCGGTGGGGATGATGCTGCCGCCCTTGCCCATGAATTCCACGGGCTTCTCGCCGTTGACGGCGAGGCGGATGTCCTCGACCATCTGGCCGTTGGAGATCTCCACGGTCAGAGCGCCCTGAACGCTCTCCTGGGCAATGACGTCATGGACGTCCTTGCTGGGGAAGGGCCAAAGGGTGATGGGCCGGACCAGGCCGCACTTGACGCCCTTCTCCTCCAAAATGCGGACGGCGGCCTTGCAGACTCTCGCCACGGTGCCGTAGGCGCAGAGCACGAACTCGGCGCCCTCGGTCTTGTACTTCTCGACCATGATCTCGTTCTTGCGGATCTCGTCGTAGCGGGCGTTGAGCCGGGTCATCAGATCGTCCAGGATCTCGGTCTCGATATACAGGGAGTTGATGACGGCGCGGGGACGGTCGCCCTTGGGGTCCCAGCCCTGGCAGGCCCAGGGTTTCTCGGGCATGGTGGGATTGGGGTTCATCTTGAGCTCTACGGGCTCCATCATCTGGCCGATCAGACCGTCGGCGAGGATGATGACCGGGGTGCGGTACTTGTCGGCGGTGTCGAAGGCCCTGGGCATCAGATCACAGGTCTCCTGGATGGAGGAGGGCGCGTAGACCACGCAGCGATAGTCGCCGTGGCCGCCGCCCTTGCAGGCCTGGAAGTAGTCGCCCTGGGAGGCCTGGATGTTGCCGAGGCCGGGGCCGCCGCGCATCATGTTGACGATGACGCAGGGGACCTCCGCGGCGGCGCAGGTAGAAATGCCTTCCTGCTTCAGGGAGATTCCGGGAGAGGAGGAGGAGGTCATGGCTCTCGCACCGGCGCCGCCGGCGCCGTAGACCATGTTGATGGCCGCCAGCTCGGACTCGGCCTGCAGGAAGCAGCCGCCGACCTGGGGCATCCGCCGGGACATGTACTCGGGGATATCGTTCTGCGGGGTGATGGGGTAGCCGAAGAAGAAGCGGCAGCCCGCCTGGATTGCGGCTTCGGCAATGGCCTCGCAACCCTTCATCAGTTTCTTAGCCATACAGGTTCCTCCTTATTTCTCGATGATGATGGCAACGTCCGGGCAGGTCATTGCACAGGACATACAGCCGATGCAGGCCTCGGGATTCGCCACCACGACGGGGTAATAGCCCTTCACGTTGAGGTGGTTCGTCTGAGGGGCCAGCACGCCCTTGGGACACAGACGCACGCAAAGGCCGCAGCTCTTGCACACGTCTTCTTGGATGGTGACTTTAGTCATGGCATTTCCTCGCTTTCGTTTATTTCGGTAAATTGGGTTTTCCAATAAAACGACTTGTTAGGGATCAGGGATCAGGGTTGGATTAGGGTGTAGGGACAAGCCTTGCTTGTCCGCCGATCATTTGCATGGGAGCTTGTTACAGCCCTTCCTTCAGGAATTTGTCCCAGCTTCTGTGCATCATGATTTCGATGGGTTGATACTTGCCGATATAAGCCGGATCCAGGTCGTGGGCCTTTGCATATTCCTCAAAGGAACGCAAAACCTCCGGCGTGCCGCAGGTGCCCCAGACAGGGATGCCGGTCTCGCGGGAGAGGGCCTTGACCAGCTCGTAGCCCTCCATGAGGTGACTGACGTCGGTCTCGCCCGCCAGATTGGCGTTGTTGACGATGCCGGTGATGTCCAGCCGGGAGACGTACTGGATCTTGTAGAGGGTGGAGAGGGCGCTTTCCAGGTCCGCGGCGGTGGGACGCAGGGGATTGACGATAAACAAAACCTGGATATGATCCTTCGGAATCTGGTCGAAGCGGGGCTTGTATTGGCCCAGGGCGATGGAGCCCACGTCGTCGCCGCCGATGTCAAAGATCACGTTTCCCTCGCCGGGGGCGAAGACGGTGTAGACCTTGGCGGAGAGAGCCATGATCTCGATCTTCTCCAAAGCGAAGGGGGGCATGATCAGCTCCACGCCGGCGGGCTCCAGCACGTCGCCGCGCTCGCTGGTGCGGAAATAGGGGTTGATGACGTCCAGATCCACCAGGGTGCAGGGGCCCTCCCTGACCTTCTCCAGCGCTAAATTCAGCGCCAGCTCGCTCTTGCCGCTGCCGAAGCTTCCAAGCAGAATCCAATAGGTTTTCACGGCGGTCCCTCCCTCCTCCGAGTTGTCTGACAACATCCGGAGGATGTCATACTTTCACTGATATATTAACAAAGAAATTTCGGAATGTCAATCGTATTTTGTGCGAATATCATCAAAATTCTTTTCTTTGCGGGGGAGAGCCAGTCAAATTGAAAAAGTCTCGCGGGAACTTGCGAAAAGATATTTACAAAATCTTGACAAGCGTGTTACAGCGTATTAAAATTACGTTAAGAGCATCTTGCAAGGATGCCGAGCAACCCCAAAATACAGAAAGGAGATAATATTTAATGAGAACCCGGCTGAAAAGATGTACTGCGATCCTGCTCTGCGCACTGCTTCTGATCGGTATCATTCCCGTGAGCTCCGCATCCGGGGTCAACGACTACTTCAATGTTGACTATCTGGAAGACTATGCGGCGGCAGCATACCAGGAGCAGGGACTCGGTGCAGTCTACACCTCGCAGGCCACGACCTGGAAGGTCTGGTCTCCCACCGCAAAGCATGTCCAGCTTCGGCTCTACGCCACCGGCTCCGATGAGGAGGCCGGCGCCGCTGTTCTTGGCACCTACACCATGGCGAAGAACGATACCACCGGCGTCTGGTCCATCACCCTGGAAGGCGATTACAAGAACGTCTACTATACCTATCTCGTAACCGCCCGCGGCATCACCCACGAGACCCGCGACGTCTGCGCCAAGGCCGCCGGCGTCAACGGCTATCGCTCCATGGTCGTCGATCTGGACGATACCGACCCCGCAGGCTGGGATAACGACCACCACGTTCTCCTCGACGAGAGCACCGACGCGGTAATCTGGGAGGTCCATGTCCGCGACTTCTCCATCTCCGCTTCCTCCGGCGTCTCCGCGGCCAACCGCGGCAAGTACCTGGCCTTCACCGAGGACGGGACGACCCTGAACGGCACAGCCAACGAGGTTTCCACCTGCGTCAGCTACCTGAAGGAGATGGGCGTCAACACCGTCCATCTGCTGCCCGTCTATGACTTCGGCTCCGTGGATGAGACCGTCACCGACGATCCCACCAACCGGAACTGGGGCTACGATCCCATCAACTACAACGTCCCCGAGGGCTCCTATTCCACGAACCCCTACGACGGCGGCGCCCGCATCACCGAGTTCAAGGAAATGGTTCAGGCCCTCCACGAGGCCGGGATCAGCGTGGTCATGGACGTGGTCTACAATCATACCTTTGACATCGACACCCATGAGTACGGCCACAGGCTCCTCTACAACAACGCCTTCAACGAGACGGTTCCCGGCTACTACTTCCGCATGTCCGGTCCCGATACCTTCTACAACGGCTCCGGCTGCGGCAACGTGACCGCCTCCGACAAGCTCATGTTCCGGAAGTACATGATCGAGTCCGTCCGCTACTGGGCCGAGGAGTACCACATCGACGGCTTCCGCTTCGACCTCATGGGCTGCCACGACGTGGAGACCATGAACCTGATCCGGGCCGAGCTGGACAGCCTCGACAACGGCCAGGGCCGGAAGCTCCTGATGTACGGCGAGCCCTGGACCGGCGGCGACGCGGCCATTGTCAACGGCTGCACCCAGGACAACGCGATTCCCTACGGCCTGAACAGCCGGATCGCCCTCTACTGCGACTGGATGCGCGACGCCATCAAGGGCAACCCGGACGGCGATACCATCGGCTGGGTCCAGGGCGACGTCACCCAGGCCTCCGCGATCTACGGCGGCCTGAACGCCAACGACGGACGGCTCAGCGCCCGGTCTCAGACCGTCACCTACGCCGACGCCCACGACAATCTGATTCTCTGGGACAAGCTCGTCAAGTCCAACGGCAGCTCCGCCTGGAACAGCTACTCCGGCGCCGACGCCGAGAAGTATCTGAAGCAGCTCAACCTCGCCAAGACCATCGTGCTCATGTCCCAGGGCATGGCCTTCAACGTGGCCGGCACCGAGTTCGCCCGCTCCAAGCAGGGCAACGCGAACAGCTACAACGCGGCGGATTCCGTCAACGCCATCGACTGGAACGTGCGCAAGACCAACGCTGCCTCCGCCGACTACTATAAGGGCCTGATCCAGATCCGCGAGGCCTTCTCGCCAATCACGGATCCCAACGTCAAGTACACCAAGGTCAATCTCACCGGCAGCGGCAACTCCTGCATTGCCTTCCGCATTCCCAACCAGACGGCAGGGGAGTGGAGCAATCTGATCCTGATCCTGAACAACTCCGCCTCCTCCGCCTCCGTCACCCTGCCCGAGGGCAGCTGGAACGTCATCGCCAACGGCCAGCAGGCCGGTCTGACCAGCCTGGGCACATGCAGCGGCAGCTACACCGTCCCCGGCTACGGCTCCGCGATCCTGGTCAACGAGTCCGAGATCACGCCCCCCGAGCCAGACACCAACGAGGACCTCTACCTGATCGGCTGGATCAACGGCGCGAACTACGGCTGCGAGGAGGACTCCGCCAATACCGGCATCTACAAGTTCGTGAACGGCAGCCTCACCGCCACCTTCAACGAGGACAGCTACGTCTTCATCAAGACCGGCGACAACAGCCGCTGGTACATGACCGACGGCTGGCTGGGCACCTCCGTTACCTCCGCAACCCTCTACAACACGAGCGTTCTGGGCACCAACGCCAACAAGCTCTATGTTCCCGGCGGCGTGGAGGTCGTCTTCACCCTGACCGCGGGGGACAACGACACCTACACCCTCTCCTACGTGCTCAACGGGAACCTGCCTGAGCCGGACAACAGCTTCTACCTCTACGGCTGGATTAACGGCGCCAACTACGAGGGCGACAGCTACGTGTTTAACAACGGAACGCTGACAACGCAGTTCAACGCCGACAGCTACGTGTACGTCCGCCGGGGCAATACCACCTACTGGACCGAGGGCTGGCAGGGCACCGGCGTACAGAGCGCCGTGCTCTATCCCCAGGCCGACTGCACGTCTCCCGATAAGCTCTACGTGCCCGGCAGCGTAGCTGTTACCTTCAACCTGACCGAGAACAACGATGGCAGCCTGACCCTTTCCTACGCCACCGGCGGTGCCAAAAACCTTCGCAACCCGTCCGGCGCCAAGAACGCCGTCATCCTCCACTGCTGGAACTGGAGCTACGACACCATCCGGGCCAATCTCCAGGACATCAAGGATGCGGGCTACACCGCCGTCCAGACCTCTCCGGCCCAGCCCCACTCCGGCTATCAGCCCGGCGTCATCGGCACCGGCGACTGGTGGATGCTCTATCAGCCCATCGGCCTGCACGTGGCCCAGGCAAATCAGTCCTGGCTCGGCAGCGCCGACGATCTGCAAAACCTCTGCAACGCCGCCCACGCCCTCGGCATCGAGGTGATCGTGGACGTGGTTGCCAACCACATCTGCAACGGCTACAACGACATCCTGGCCGGGGGCGTCGATCCCAAGGACAGCAGCCAGATCATCGCCACCAGCGGCGATCGGGTCGGCTATCAGTTCGAGATCCAGCCCTCCTCCCAGGTCGCCAACTTCAACCCCGAGCTCTATGACACCCAATACTACCGCAGCTACGTCTTCTGCAACGACGAGTCCACCGAGGCCGTCGTCCACGGCAACATCGGTATGCCCGACTTCCGGACGGACAGCTCCACCGTGCAAAACGCCGTGCAGAACTACCTCAAGGAGCTCATCGACCTGGGCGTGGACGGCTTCCGCTTTGACGCCGCCAAGCACATCGAGACGCCCTCCGACGGCGCCTACGCCTCCAACTTCTGGCCCAACGTTCTGGGCGGAGCCGAGGCCTATGCCGCGCAGAACTACAACAAGACCATCTGGTCCTACGGCGAGGTCCTCTCCACCGCGGGCAAGACCAGAAAGATGAACTACTACGCGCCCTACCTCGATATGACCGAGGTCAGCTATGCCTATACCATCACCGAGGGCTTCGGCAAGACCCACAGCGCCACCCAGGTTGCCAACCAGCTCTTCAAGGACTGGCTCGGCGTGGGCGTGGAGACTCTGGCCGCCTCCGATCTGGTCCTCATGGCCGAGACCCACGACATGTACGCTCAGTCCGCCGGCTCCTTCTCCCAGTACGGCTCCAACGTCATCAACAAGGCCTGGGCCGTGGCTGTGGCCCGCGCCGACGCCTCCGCCCTCTACTTTGCCCGTCCCCAGGGCTATGAGTACGGCATCAACCCCGACGATCCCTCCGCCGGCTATCCCGTGGGCACCCTGGGCGCCTGCGAGGATTACCACTGGAAGGATCTGGAGGTCGCCGAGGCCAACAAGCTGCACACCGCCTTCGCCGGCTCTCCCGAGGCCGTCTACGCCTCCGGCAACCTGGTGGTTGTGGAACGCTGGAACGCCCAGGATTGCGGCGCGGTGATCGCCAACGCTACGGGCTTTGCCCAGGCGATCTCCTTCAACGCCCAGCATCTGAGCGACGGCACTTACTACGATCAGATCACCGGCAACGAGTTCAACGTCTCCGGCGGCCAGGTCAGCGGACAGATGGGACCCACCGGCATTGTGGTTCTCCGCAATGGCGCCATTTCCACCTGCGAGCATCCCGCCGACCAGCGCTACACCGTGACCCAGGAGGCCACCTGCACCGAGGGCGGCTATGTGGCGGTCTACTGCCACGCCTGCGGCAGACTGGTGGAGATGGTCAGCGAGACCCCGGCTCTGGGCCACGTTGACGAGAACGGCGACAACCGCTGTGACCGCTGCAACATGTTCCTCGGCGTGCAGGAGGTCTACTTCATCGACGGCCTGGACTGGGTGGACGATCACGACTACTTCAGCAATATCAACGCCTACGCCTACGGCTCCGGCGGCCAGAACGCCGACTGGCCCGGCGTACCCTGCGAGCTCATCGGCTACACCACCGACGAGCACGGCATCTGGAAGATCGGCCTGAACCCCGAGGACCTGCAAACCGTGATCTTCGTCGGCATGGCCGGCGTGGAGGATGAGGGCAAGAGCGTGAATCTGCCCTTCGGGGCCGATTCCGCCGCCAAGAGCGGTGACCGGGTTGAGTACCGGACCACCGGCGACACGGAGGCCGGCGATTACGGTCCCGAATACAGCTGCTCGAAGATCGCCGATCTGGAAGCGGTCTGCGCCCATACCGGCTATCTGATCGAAACGGTCAGCGGCGCGGAGCATCGAATCTGCGACTGCTGCGGCAAGGATCTGGATGAAGGCGCTGTCATGGAGCCCATCGAGACCAACACCCTGCGCATCTACAGCTCCATCTCCGTCGGGACTGATATGGTCGTCACCTGGACCGCCCGGAAGACCGACGTGGCGAATTACGAGAAGTTCTGGATCGAGGTTGTGAAGCACGGCCTTGACGGCGACGAGACCTACCGCTACGGCGCCGAGCAGGCCGAGGCCCTGAACGAGGGCAGCACTTCCTGGAGCTGCGACTTCAAGCACATCTTCGCCAAGGAGATGGGCGTGGAGATCGAAGC
>CAMVKI010000102.1 GCA_947168005.1 uncultured Clostridia bacterium | reverse complement strand
GCGTGGAGCTGCGGATGGAGGGCCTGCCCTACGAGGAGCTGCGCTTCATCACCGCCTCCCCGGTCCCCGAGAAGGACCTGAACCTCTCCAGCGACGTGGAGCTCCTGGAGGACTACCGGGGCCGGAAGCTGCTGGTCTTCTCCTCCTACTGGGCCATTGACTTCACCAAGCGCAAGAATCCCGGCCTGGAGCTGGCGGAGATGTCCTGACGATCATCGCCCGCGCTCTGTTTCCGTAGCGGCGCACATTGTGCGCCACGTCCCCCGGCTGTCTTTCGGGTCGCGGCCTTCGGCCGCCTGCGCCTGTGCGAAACGCCTTTCCTTTGGGCCTCGGGCCCGAAGGAAAGGCGTTTCGCACAGGTTCATATTTTTTGGTCCCGGAACCATTTATCGATTCTTTCAGCGGTGTCCGACAGGATCGCCTCCACGTCCGCGCCCCGGAGGTCCAGGCCTTGGGCGGCAAACAGCACCGTCTCCGGGATGCCGTAAAAGCACGTGCAGAGCTCCCGAAGCTGCGCGAAGCCGGAGTTCGCCGGCATAATGGGGCGGCCGGCGGTCATGACGTAGAAAAGGCGCTTGGCCCGGCAGAGGCCGTAGGGCCGGTCGTAGGGGCCGTAGGCGAAGCTGATTCCGATGCAGTTGATATGCTCGATCCAGGTCTTCACCGAGGCGGGGAAGCTCAGGTCCCAGTAGGGGGCCGCCAGCACGATCTCGTCCGCCGCGGCAAAGGCCAGGGCCGGGGCAAGCATGGGATCGCTCCGATCCCCCGCCGCCAGCAGGGCCTCCCGCCGGGCCAGGCTCTCCCGATTCAGGGGCCGGAGGGAAAGAGCCTCCAGATTCAGCTCCGTGACCTCCCCCTGCAAATGGGACAGAACGCGCTCCGCGAGCCTTCGCGTGCGGGACTCCTCCCGCACGCAGGCGTTGATATAAAGGATTTTGTTTTCTTCTCTCATAGTTGACTTATTTCAAAGCCTCCATGGTGTCCTGCACCGGCAGGGCCCGGCCGTCGTAGTCGAACATGCCCTGGTTGGCCCATTCGTTGCCGCCGGGGCCCTTTTCCCTGACGTAGGCCAGACCGGCGGGGGTGGTCCAGCCGCTGCCCTTGACGGGGAGCCAGGCGGGCTCCCACCAGACGAAGCCCCGGCCCAGGCCCTCCGGGACGGAACAGATCACGTCCCAGAGGTCCCGGAGGAAGAGGCACTGGCCCTCGGGGGTCATGGGATAGGGCACCTCGGCGGCGGTCCGCTCGTTGGCGGCCAGACCGCGCTTCTCGGCCATGGTCAGGCCCTCATAGTCGCAGCACTCCCGGAGGGTGAAGGCCATGGAGGTCTCGGTCACCACCATGGGCTTGCCGATGGTCTTCGCCAATCTGTGCAGATTGTCCCGCAGGCTGGTCAGGCTGCCGTGCCAGAAGGGGTAATAGCTCAGGCCGATGCAGTCAAAGTCCGCGCCGAAGTTGACCCGGTAGCTGTCGAACCAGCTCCGGTACAGGCCGTACCAGCCGCCGTTGTCCAGGTGGATCATGGTCTTGATGGAGGGGTCCACGGCCTTCACGGCCCGGAGCCCGGCGGAGACGAAACGGGAGACGTTGATCCAGTTGGGCACCCGGCCCAGAGGCCAGAGTAAGCCGTTGGAGATTTCGTTGCCCACGGCCACCATGGCGGGCAGCAGGCCCTCGTCCTTCAGGTTCTCCAGGGTGTCCCGGGTGTAGTAGTCCACAGCCCGGGCCAGGCCCTCGGCGTTCAGGTCCGCCCAGGCCTTGGGTGGATACTGCTTGCCGGGGTCCGCCCAGAAGTCGGAGTAGTGGAAATCCAGAATCCAGGGCAGGCCCAGGTCCTTGCAGCGGCGGGCAAGCTGGATGGTCCGGGCCAGGTCGTTGGTCCCGGCGCCGTAGGGGTTTCCGTTTTCGTCATAGGGGTCGTTCCAGAGCCGGAGGCGGATCGCGTTGACGCCGTGGTTCCTCAAAATCAGCAGGGCGGACTGCTCGCGCCCCCGATCATAGAATCTCCCTCCGGCCTTCTCCACCTCTAACAGAGAAGAGATGTCCGCGCCTTTGATCCTCGGCGCGCCGGGTTTCAAAAGCCAATCCATACTCAGTCCTCGAAGCTGAAGCGCTCGTACATGGCGCCGTAGCGGAAGCGGGCCAGCTCGTTCTTTGCCAGAACGTCGGCCTCGCTGCCCCGGTACTGGCAGCGCAGGCAGTAGTACTCTTCTTTATCCTTGTCGTAGAACATATCCATGTCGATGTCCCGCATAAAGCAGGACGGGCAGCGGTAGTTCAGTCTGCCCTTTCCAGATTGAGCCATGTGGTAAAGACCTCCTGTTCCTTGAGATTGCGTTCCCAGCCCAGGGTGAACATGGGACTGAAGGCGTAGCCCTCCCGGACGAAGCCGATCTTGTTCCGACCGTTCACCAGCATGGAGACCCGGGTCTTGATGGGCGGGATGGTGCAGCTGACTTCCTCGGCCCCGGGGACGGCGGCCTCCCGGCATTTGTACTCGTAGGGGATGGAAACGGAGTCCTCCCCCGCCTCGATGCGCAGGGTCAGGGAGGACATATCCTCGGTGTATTCCGTGGTGCCGTAGCAGGCCGTCATGTACTCGCGCACGGTGATCTCCGCGTCCGGCTTGGACACAGACAGCAGCTTGCGGTCAATTCGGATGCAGGAGCTTCCCTCCGAGAACGTGATAACGGTTTGAAGCCGGACGCGGAGATCGCTGAAAACAATCTCCACCGGGTCCAGGGTCAGGATGCGGTCCTCGCCCTCGTGGGAGAACTGCGCCTTGGTGCGGCAGAGGCAGAGGTCCACCTCTTCCCCGTTCCAGCAGAGCTTGGCGGAGCGGACGGTTCCCTCGCCGGCGTAGTGGGTGAAGTAGCCGGCCCGGTACTTCTCCTGAATCAGGAAGGGATAGGAGGCATCCTGAATATGAGGAGTGCCGATGCCCACGGGCCATTCCAGCTTGGCAGCGTAGGGCCGCAGGTCCACGATGGCGCCGCCCTGGTCCATATTGACGCAGGCCCGCATATAGGGGTCGCAGTACCAGAAGAGCTGCTTGTCGGAGCCGTAGAGAATGTCCCGCCAGAGGGCGCATTCCGGGGTGGTGTAGCCCTTGACGGCCCGGTAGTGGTCGGCAAACTCGGCCATGGTCATATCGACGAGCTTGCCCTCGGCCTTCAGTTTGCCGTAGTAGGCGCAGCCGTCCTCGTAGGACTTGTAGAGCAGCTCGTAGGGCTGCTCCCAGCGGCCCATCTTGTTCATCCAGCCGGGACCCACGAACATCATATTGTAGGCGTAGCCGTCGTTATATTTCGCAAGGCTGCGGTACTGGTCGATGAGGTTGTAGAGATAGGGATACTCCCAGGTCTTGGTGTCGTAGATCATGCCGCGAAGCACGTTCTGGGGATGGGTGCCGAAGTTGGAGCCGTTGCCGTCGTAGCAGGCCAGCAGGTCCCGGCTCAGATGGGGAATGGCGACGATGCCGCTGTCCTCGGCCTCGTTGGCGGCGGGGGCGTGGGTGTTGGCCTTGGAGGGAATCCAGGGAGCCCAGGGACCGCCGTCCATGAAGGTATACCAGGAGTTGTTGCAGGTGTGGTAGGCCTTGGGGCCCTCCTCCCAGCAGGTCGCCACGGCGCACTTGACGGAGGGGTATTCGGCCTTGATATAATTGATGAGATCCGCGTCCATGTAGTAGGAGCCGGTGGATTCGGGGTAGAAGCCGAAGGCGTCACGGAACTTCTCAAAGACGTCGTGGACGATGGCCTTCTTGTCCTCCATGGAGAACATCCAGATGCAGAAGTCCTTGGTCTTGTACTTCTCCCGGAACTGCTCGCAGGGCAGGCCCAGGAGGGACAGGGCGATCTCGTCGCCGTAGGTCTCGTGGTGCTCCTTCGCCAGGGCCACGGCCTCGGCGTTGAAGAGGGAGGCGTAGGTCATCTGGATTGTGGTCTTGAGGCCGTATTTGTGGGCCAGCATCTGCTGGGTCTTGAAGATATCCAGGCTCTCGGTGAGCAGGGCCTTCCGGCCCAAATTCTCCTCCTTGCCGTGGCCCGTCACCTTCTCGGCATACTCCGGCACCATCTCGGGCCGGTGGATGAGGTTAAGAATCAGTTTATCCATAGTTTTCTCCATTTTTATTTCATTCTGCTGTATCAATCTGGCGAAGCCAGACTTCATATTCGCAGAACACTTCACATGCGCAGCATACTTCATGCCGAAGCGCCGCTTTCAGCGGCGGCTGAGGCTCGCGTCGTCGATCTTGCCCCAGGCGCCGGCGGCGGGAGCCTTGACGTAAATACCGACGGTCAGGGTTTGGCCCTCCTTGTATTCGATCCCGGAGATCGTCCCCTCGTGCCACTCGTTCCAGACGGTAATCTCCATATCGGCGGTGGCAACAATCTCCCCGTCCAGCTTGGCATAGGCGTAGACCTCGGCCGCGCCGCAGTCGCCGCCCATGACGTGGATGCTGAAGTCGTAGCTTCCGGGCTCCAGGCCCTCGGGGCTCTGCTCCAGGGTGAACTCGGCTTTATTGGCGTCCGGAGACCAGAAGTGGTAGTGCCAGTCGCCGCTGAGAGAGTCGCCGCTCTTCTGCTCGATCTTTAATTCCTTGCAGCCGCCGAGGTTTTCCGCGACCCAGGGGTCGTCCGCGCCGGTCTCAAAGGATGGATTCTCCAGCAGATTCACGCCCTCGATGATCACGTTCAGCTTTACGGGCAGCCCCACCTCGGCGTGACCGCTGATCGTATAGCTTCCGGGGCCCAGCGGCTTGATCTCCACCGGGTCCGCATCCCAGAGCACGGATACCGTCTGTCTGCTGCCGTCGCTCATGATGGCCTCCACGGTCTGGGGCAGAACCACGTCCTCCCCTTCCGTAAGGCGCAGCTCCGCGTCCTCCACGGACTCTGCCTTCAGCTCCGTCTCGTTGCCGTATCGGATCAGGTTGAAGGCCATCAGGCTCTCCAGGGCCCGGCCCTCGGCGTCGAAGAAGGCCTGGTTGTCCACGGCACAGCCGCCGTACCACTTGCCCGCGTCGTCGGGGTCGTATTCCGCCGCATAGGAGGAGGCCCAGCCGGAGCCGTACTGCTCCCAGAGCTTCTGATTCTCCTCCCTGGAGGCGCCGCCCACGCCGATCCAGGTGCCCTCCCAGTAGCAGACGCCGATGCCGCCGGCGTCCTGCACGGCCTGGGCCACGTTCCGCAGGCTGTTGACCTGGCCCTGGAGGGAGTAGGGATAGGGCTTTTCCACGGCGCTGTCGGCGGAGATCGTGTTGCCCGAGAAGTCGGAATCCTCCGCGGTCCAGGCATAAGAAGTCTCCAGGACCATGACCTCCTTGCCGTAGGTCTCGCGGACGTTTTTCAGCACCCCGGTCAGATTTTCCAGGGTCCCGTGCCAGTAGGGATAGTAGGAGGAGCCGAAGACGTCGTAGTCCAGACCGTTGTCGGCCAGGGCCTTGGCGTAGGCGGGATAGGCTCCGCTCTCGGGATTGGCGAAGTGGACCGCCACCTTAGCCTCGGGATAGACGGCCCGGACAGCCCGGGCCCCCGCGGCCATGAGTTTTACCACCGAGGGCCAGTCCTTTTCGCCGCACATGGCCCCGTTGGTCTCGTTGCCCACCTGGACCATGCCCACGTCCACGCCGGCGGCGTAGAGGGTGACAAGGCTCTCCCAGGTATAGCCGAACAAGGCGACTTCCTTTTCCTCTAAGCTCATGCCCTTCCAGGCCTTGGGTGCCATCTGCTTGCCGGGGTCGGCCCAGAAGTCGGAGTAGTGGAAGTCCACCAGCAGCTTCATGCCGTATTTCGTGGCCCGCTGCCCGATCTCCAGGGCGGTGTCCACGGTGCAGTTGCCGCCGCCGTAGCCGCGGCCTTCCGCGTCAAAGGGGTCGTTCCAGACCCGGACCCGGATCATATTGACGCCGTTCTCCGCGAGGATTTGGAAGACGTCCTTCTCGGTTCCGTCCAGGTCGTAATACTTCACGCCGCTGGCCTCCAGAGCCGGGACCTGGGAGGCGTCCATGCCGAAGATGAAGTCCACCGGCAGCTTCTCCACCGGCTTGACGTAGAGGGAGCAGCCCTCCAGCTTTCCGGTGGGGGCCACATCCTGCCGTTCGATGACCCCAGGCTCCGGCGGGTCGATGGGAGACAGGGTTTCCGGGGCAGCGCTGTCCGTGGCCGGGGCGGCGCTGTCCGTGGCCGGGGCGGCGGTCCCGGCCGCCGTCTCAGAGCCGGGAGCGCCGGGCTTTCCGGCGCAGCCGCTCAGCAGGGACAGGAGCAGAATCGCCGCAAGGAAAAGGCTGAGATGTTTGCGCATGACGTTTTTCCTCTCTTGTTGAATTGATATTGCTATTGTAGCCCGCTTCCCGTCGGATTGCAATAACATATTTCGACTTGCGCGCAAAGAATTTCTGACAGATTCATGATTTTTTCGGAATTGTCTTTTCATTTACAAAGAAATATGCTATATTGGAAGCCGAAAGGAGGCTGTGTCGGATGAGTCACCGCTTTTTGACGGATCCGGAACGCTTTCCGGCCCTGCGGGGGATCCTTCGCACCCGGGATCTGCCCGGAACCGGCAGCTATTCCCACGAAATCCTCACGCCCTTCCAGCTGACGCTGATGTCGATCCGGGCCAACGCGCCGGAGCGGAACACCCTCTCCATCTACGCGCCGGACGCCTGGGTTCGCCTGCCCCCGCTGCCGCCGGAGGAATCCGACGGCCTGCCGGATATGCATTTCCACAACTGCTATGAGTTCACCTATATCCTGGAGGGCAGCCTGTATCAGCTCGTCAACGGGAAGCGCTTTTACTATCCCGCCGGAAGCTGCTGTCTGATGAACCGGAACACCCTCCACGCGGAGGAGGACGCCACGGATTACACCTGCGTCTTCCTCTCCCTGACCCAGGAGCTGGTGGACCGGCTGAAGAGCTGGGACCGGGGGCTTCTCTTCCCCCGGGAGCAGGACGCCGTCTCCAACGGGATCCTCCGCTTCCTGGAATCCGGGCGGGACAACTCCGCCCACCGGGATTTCCTGGACATTGTCCCGCAGATCTCCCGGCCGGAGCAGGAGCGCCGGGTCCACAGTCTGCTGGACGCGCTTCTGCGCACCCTGATCGACCCCCAGGCCGGGGCAACCTATCGCCTGCTGGAGCTGCTGGCCCGGCTGATTGCCGTGCTGGGGGACGAGACCCTCTACCACGTGTCCCGCGTCACCGCGGATACCGGCGTGGAGGAGCTGCTGATGCGCCGCATCGACCGGATCCTCAGCGAGCGGCGGGGCCGGATCTCCAACCGGGAGCTGGCGGAGCTGCTGCACTACAACGGCTCCTATCTGGGACGGATCGTGAAAAAGCACACCGGCAAAAGCCTGTTTGAGTACAGCATGGAATTCACCATGGCGGAGGCCGCGGAGCTGCTGCGAAAGACCGGGATGCCCGCGGCGGCCATCGCCGCGGAGCTGCGCTTCACCAACCACTCCCACTTCTACCGTCTGTTCAAGGGGCGCTACGGCATGACCCCCAGCGAATACCGCCGCGGCGCCGGATAAAAAAATACGAGGTCCCAAGCAGGCTTGGGACCTCGTATTGTTTCGCGTCAGTCGCAGAGCAGGTTCTTCTCGCTCTTGGGGTCGAAGAAGTGCATGACCTTGCCCTCGAAGGTGATGTTCAGCGGCGCGCCGTAGACCATGTTCTTGCGCTGTTCGTTGGTCAGACTGATGGTGGGGACGCGGACGATCAGACGGGTCTCGTCCTCGGTGTAGACGTGCAGATGGAGCTCGGAGCCCATCATCTCGTTGACCTCCAGACGGGTCGGGATGCCCTCACTCTTGCTTGTCAGCGTGATATGCTCGGGACGGACACCCAGCAGGATCTCCTGGGAATCAACGCCGCGGCGGGCCAGCTCCTGGCCCTTCTCGCCGTTGACTTCGATCTTTGCACCGAAGGGCGTGACGTAGTACTTGCCGTTCTCCTTGACCAGATTGGTCTTGACGATGTTCATCTTCGGGGCGCCGATGAACTCGGCCACGAAGAGATTGGCGGGCATGTCGAAGCACTCGGCGGGGCTGGCGACCTGCATGATATAGCCGTCCTTCATAATGACGATCCGGTCGGCCAGGGTCATGGCCTCGGTCTGGTCATGGGTGACGTAGATGAAGGTGGTGTCCAGCTTCTTCCGGAGGAGGATGATCTCGGCGCGCATCTGGTTGCGGAGCTTGGCGTCCAGGTTGGACAGGGGCTCGTCCATGAGGAAGACCTTGGAATCGCGAACCATGGCGCGGCCGATGGCCACACGCTGGCGCTGGCCGCCGGACAGGGCCCGGGGCTTGCGCATCAGATACTCGGTGATGCCCAGGATCTCGGCTGCGTTGGTGACCTTCTCGTAGATCAGATCCTCTGGCATCTTCTGGAGCCGGAGGGAGAAGGCGATGTTGTCGTACACCGTCATATGGGGATACAGGGCGTAGTTCTGGAAGACCATGGCGATGTTGCGGTCCTTGGGCTGGAGGTCGTTGACGACCACGCCGTCGATCTCGATGGTGCCCGCGGAAATATCCTCAAGGCCGGCGATCATACGCAGGGTGGTGGATTTGCCGCAGCCGGAGGGGCCGACGAAGACCACGAATTCCTTGTCCTTGATATCCAG
>CAMVKI010000101.1 GCA_947168005.1 uncultured Clostridia bacterium | reverse complement strand
CGATGATCAGGGTATCGACCTTCTCCAGCAGGTTGTTGATGACGTTCAGCTTGTCGGAGACCTTGGCGCCGCCCAGGATGGCGACGAAGGGACGGGCGGGATCGGCCAGGGCCTTGCCCATGATGCCGACCTCCTTGGCGATCAGGAAGCCGCAGACAGCGGGCAGATAGTCGGCTACACCTGCGGTGGAGGAGTGAGCGCGGTGGGCGGAGCCAAAGGCGTCGTTGACGAAGATGTCAGCCAGATCAGCCAGAGCCTTGCTCAGCTCGGGATCGTTCTTGGTCTCGCCCTTGATGAAGCGGGTGTTCTCCAGGAGCATCACGTCGCCTTCCTTGAGCTCGGCGGCGAGTCGCTTGCTGTCTTCCCCTGCCACGTCCTTGGCCATTTTGACCTCGACGCCCAGCAGCTCGCTGAGACGGTCGGCCACGACCTTCAGGCTCAGCTCGGGCTTGAACTCGCCCTTGGGCTTGCCCATGTGGGAGCAGAGAATGACCTTGGCGCCGTGCTCGCGGAGATAGTTGATGGTGGGCAGGGCGGCAACGATGCGCTTGTCAGAGGTGATCTTGCCTTCCTTGGTGGGGACGTTGAAGTCGCAGCGGCAAAGCACGCGCTTCCCCTTTACGTCGATGTCTTCTACGGATTTCTTGTTGTAATTCATGCTCGTTTCCTCCAAATTATTTTTGATATTCAGCTAATGTCATTCCGCATGCGCAGAAGGGTTTACGATTTCATTTTCCCCCACCCCTTCAGGTGCGGGAAGTTCAGCTGGCGCAGGGCCTCGAAGACGCCTACGGCCACTGCGTTGGAGAGGTTCAGAGAGCGGGCCTCCTCGATCATGGGGAGCTTCACGCAGTCCTCCGGATGGGCGAACAGAAATTCCTCGGGCAGTCCCTTCGTCTCCTTGCCGAAGAACAGATAGCACTCGTCCTCGTAGGAGAGCTCCGTGTAGGTCCTGGGCGCCTTCGTGGAAAACAGGCGCATCTGACGCACCTCGTTTTTGGAAAAGAAATCCTCCAGGTTTTCATATACCCGGACGTCCAGCAGATGCCAGTAGTCCAGCCCGGCCCGTTTGAGCTGGCGGTCGGAGATGTCGAAGCCCAGGGGCTTGATGAGATGGAGCCTGCTGCCGGTGGCGGCGCAGGTACGGGAGATGTTGCCCGTATTCTGCGGGATCTCCGGCTCGACCAAAACGATGTTCAGCATGGATTCCCCTTATAATCTTTCTCTTTCTTTGATTATTCTACAACAGTTTTCTGAGAAAATCAATGGTTATATACAGAAACTCTTAGAGCGGCAGGGGCTTGGTGTTGGTGTATTCCACGAAGCGGAAGGGGGTGCGGCCCTCGATCTGGGTGGGCTGGATCGCGGTGACGTACCAGTTCTCGTTCCGATTCAGGTTGGGGAAGAACTTGTCCGCCTTCAGGTCCGTGTAGCTGAAGGTGACGTAGGCCTTGTCGCAGTGGGGCACCAGGAGCTTGTAGACGCTCTCGCCGCCGATGACCCAGAGGTTTTCGCTGTAGCGGTCCCGCAGGACGCTCTTGAGCTCGTCCATATCGTGGCAGATAATCGCGTCCTCGGCGGTGAAGCTCTTGTCCCGGGTCAGGATGATATTCTCCCGATCCCGGAGCGGGAGACCGTTCGGGAAGGTTTCCAGGGTCTTGCGGCCGTAGATGACGGTCTTGTGAATGGTGAATTCCCGGAAACGCTGGAGGTCCGTGGGAATGGAGACCAGGAGCTTTCCGTTCTTTCCGATGCCCCACTGGGGGGTGACGTTTACGATTGCGTTCATGATTGTCTCCTGTGTGGTTCAGATTAGAGATCAGAGATAATGAAAATTTTATTATTCGTCGCGAAGCGACACCTTAATTATTCATCCTTAAGTCTTAAGTTTTCAGTATTCATTAAAATCTTCGTTTCAAACGCGGACGGCAGGGTGCCGTCCCTACAATGGCGGCAGGCCGGGGTGCGGACGGCAGGGTGCCGTCCCTACGGGGCGTTCAGATCGCCACCGGGATCTGATGGTCGAAGGGGTGGTATTGGTAGTTCTCGACCCGGAAGCTGTCGCGGGTGAAGGCGTAGAAGTCCGTGACGCCGGGGTCGAGGCGGAAGCTGGGCGCGGGCAGAGGCTCCCTTTCCAGCATCTCCTCCACCATGGGGATATGGCGGTCGTAGATGTGGCAGTCGGCGATCACGTGGACCAGCTCGCCGGGCTCCAGGCCCGAGACCTGGGCGAACATCAGGACCAGGGCGGCGTACTGGACCACGTTCCAGTTGTTGGCGGTCAGCATGTCCTGGGAGCGCTGATTGAGAATGGCGTTGAGCTTCCTGCCGGTGACGTTGAAGGTCATGGACCAGGCGCAGGGATAGAGGCCCATTTCGCTCAGATCCGCGAAATTGTACATACTCGTCAGGATGCGTCGGCTCTGGGGATTGTGCTTCAAGTCGTAGAGCACCCGGTCCACCTGGTCAAACTCCCCCTCGGGATAGCGGTGCTTCAGCCCGAGCTGATAGCCGTAGGCCTTGCCGATGGTCCCCTGCTCGTCGGCCCAGGCGTCCCAGATGTGGGAGCCCAGCTCCGAGACCCGGTTGGATTTCTTCTGCCAGATCCAGAGCAGCTCGTCGATGGCGGACTTGAAATAGGTCCGGCGCAGGGTCATGAGCGGGAACTCCTTTTGCAGATCGTAGCGGTTCACCACGCCGAAGAGCTTGACCGTATGGGCCGGGGTCCCGTCCGCCCAGCGGGGGCGGACCGGCAGCTCGTCGTCCCGGAAGCCCTCGGCAAGAATTCTTCTGCAATTCTCAATATACACTTGGTCGGCATAACTCATGGGCTTTCCTCCTCCGTTTCCTCCGTCTCCTCCTCCGTGGGCTCCTCTGTCAGCTCCTCGTAGCTCACGCTGGCGTCGGCGAGAATCCGGCCGCCGGCAATGTGGAAGGCGCAGTCCACGGCGGGCTGGAGACTGCCGATGGCGCCGCGGTTTGCCATGACGGCGTTGGTTTTGAACAGCAGCGGGCAGATGTAGCCGTTCTCCATCACGCCGCTGTAGAGGTCGTAGCAGTTGCCGGAGTTTTCCAGAGAGTCGTAACAGAGCTGCTCCATCCCGGTACTGCGGATGCCGCCGTAGCTCAGGCTTCCGTAGGCCCGGAAGAACTCCGTCAGGTCGAAGTTGCCCGAAAGCCTGGTTTCTCCCAGGAATAGGTCAAACTGTCCGGCGCTGAGCCGATAGCGGTAGGTG
Organism: uncultured Clostridia bacterium; assembly: GCA_947168005.1. Lineage (GTDB taxonomy): Bacteria > Bacillota > Clostridia > Oscillospirales > Oscillospiraceae > JAFRPC01. The sequence goes on along the minus strand of CAMVKI010000101.1, from coordinate 5,534 downwards.
TCGTAGTCTACGGCCTTTACCGTCGTGCGGAGCCCGGCCTGGGTCAGGGCGTCGGCAATCCGGCCCGCCAGCTCCACCCGGGAGGGGTCTGAGGAGCTGACCAGCAGGGTCGTCGTATACTCCGGAGACACGTTGGCCTCCTGAAGCGCCTCGGCAAAGGCGTCCTTGTCGTAGGAATAGTACTCCGCCAGCTCGGCATCGTAGAGAGGGCTGGCCGGGGCGCAGGGAATGTAGGCGGCCTCGGCAAAGCCCTCGTAGACCGAGGCGATCAGGGATTCCCGGTCGATGATATGGGTGACCGCCGCCCGAAGGCCCCGTTTGTAGAAAAAACCGCCGTTCAGGTTGAAGCCCAGATACTGCATCGTAGTGGTGGGCTCGTCCCAGAGCTCGTAGTCGCAGCGGTAGCCCACGGCGTTGGGCGCGTTGAGATCGACGCAGACCAGGGAGGTCTTGCCGAACTCAAAGCTGTCCCGGACCTCCGTGGGGTCCTTGCAGGCGGAGAGCTGGATCATATCGTACTCCACGGGCGCCCGGTTGTCCTGCCACCAGTTCTGATTCCTGCGCAGGCAGAGCCCCTCCCCTTCCTCGGAGAAGGCATAGGGTCCGGTGCCTGTGGGGCGTTCGCTTTGCTCCGTCCCCGCCTTGACGATGGGGACGTCGAGGAGCAGGGGCAGGTTCTCATAGGCCCGATTCAGGCTGATTTCCAGAGTTCCGTCGTCCCGGGCAGTAAAGGAATCCACCTTGGAAAAACGGGTCCCGTAATAGTCGGAGTTGCTGGCGGCTTCCAGAGAGGCGGCAACATCCCTGGCGGTCAGCGCGGTCCCGTCGGAGAAGGTGACGCCCTCGCAGATGGAGATCACGTAGCTTTTCCCGTTCTCGGAGACGGCGAAGCGCTCGCAGAGCACGGGCTCCGGCTGAAAGCCGCTGCCCAGCACAAAGAGCGGCTCATAGACCAGAGAGAAGATGGGCCGGTTGGTGATGCAGGTGCAGGAATAGGGATTAAAGCCGTATTCCGGAATATAGGCCAGACCGAAGCCCGTCGGGATGGGATTCACCGGGTTCAGATTGTTCTCATGGGTTTCCGCTTTGGCGTCCTCTGTGGTTTCCTGCTGTCCGGGGAGCACGAAGCCGCAGCCGGTCAGCAGCAGGGCGCAGACGAGGAGGATAGAAAGCAGGCGTTTCAGTCCGATCGCCTCCTTTTGTCAGAATATTGTCCGGATTATTCCTTCAGCATAATGATCGCGGCCAGAGAGCCCCGGGCCTGGCCCGTGAAGCGGTGGGACCAGAAGCGCTCCGGCCGGCAGCGGGTGCAGTCGCGTGAAATGTCGATTTGCCTCACGCCCGCCCGGCGAAGCCAGAGGGCGTTGAGCTGTTTCAGATCCGGGAAGTATTTTTCGCCGCTGGGCGGGAAGGCGTCCCGCTTGTCCGCGGACGGGCAATGCTCGCCCCTGCGGTCGATCAGGAAGCTGTGTGCCGGTCGAATAAATCGTTCCGCCTCCTCACCGAGGCTTTCCAGCATGGCGTCCCGGACCTCGGGGCCGGTCTCGAAGCAGCAGGGGCCGATGCAGGGTCCGATGGCGGCCTGGACGTCGGCGGGGTCCGTGCCGAAGTCCCGGACCATGGCCTCCACGCAGCGGGCGGCGATACCCCTGGCGGTCCCCCGCCAGCCCGCGTGGACAGCGGCCGCCGCGTGACGGACCGGATCGTGCAGCAGGATCGGCGTACAGTCCGCCGAGAAGCAGACCAGCGCCACGCCGGGCTCGTCGGTATAGAGCCCGTCCCGCTCCGGCTCCACCTCCCGGAAGAGGCCCCAGCCCCGGTCCCCCGCCCCGACCCGGGCCACGATGTCCGTGTGAGTCTGGTGGGTGAAGACGGTCTGCTCCGGTGCAAAGCCCACGGCGGCCCCCAGGCGGCGGTAGTTCTCATAGACGTTCTTCCAGTCGTCGCCCCGGTGTACGCCGAGGTTCAGAGAGGAAAGGTATCCGCTCGAAACGCCGCCGTGCCGGGTGGAAAAGCAGTGTACGACGCTGCCGGTGATCTGATCGCTGGTTAAGTATTCGGGTGGCGTGTGGGTGTGAAACATGGCGGCTCCTGTTCATACGAAGTAAAAAAGAAGAAGTAAGAAGTAACAGGTAATACGCTGAATATGGAATTGTGGATATCGCTTTCACGCGGCAGTTTCGCCGTAGGGGCGCTCATTGAGCGTCCGCCGCATCCTGCACGGAGCAAATTACTTATTACTTATTATTTTATTGCTTGTTACTGATCCCCTTCAGCTGCGCTTCGAGTTCGCGGTAAAAGGCCGCGATCTGCAGGCCGTCCACCAGCGAATGATGGCACAGGATTGTCACCGGCAACATAAGCTGTCCCCGATGGTCCGGGACGTATCTGCCCCAGGAGATGCGGGGGTTGCAGTCGTCCGGACCGGCGGTGGGCTGGACGAAAGCGCTGTAGTGCAGCCAGGGCAGAGAGGTGATGAACAGCAGGCTTTCCACGGCCTCGTCCTCCTCGATGGAGGCGCCGCTTCGGGCCCGGTCCCGCTCGGCGGAGGCATAGGCCATATAGTCCGCCCAGCTCCGGGCCGGATCGTGGCACAGGGTGCAGTAGCAGTATGTCCCGTCCTCCAGCAGCTCGATGTGGGAGGTCCCGCAGGAATCATATTCCACAATTCCCTCCCCTTTCAGCCGCCGCAGTTCCGGCACGGCGTTTGCTGCCAGAGCCGCGACCCGGATGAAGGCCAGGTAAAAGGACCAACCGTTCTCCTTGCAGGCCCGCACCAATTCCGTCACGTCCACGTCTACGGTAACCCCGACGTGGGGGTTTGGTAAATGCCGGAAGTGGTCGTAGTGAGCCTTGCGCGGATAGGTCGTCATGTCAATTTTGTGGAAATTCATATCATTCACTCTTGTTCAAGCATAAACAATTCAAAAAATGATCATCCTCGTCGCCATCCGGGTAAATATATTGGCTGAATTGCTCCGGGCCGATCTCCAACAGACGTTCATTCTCCTCCCGGTTCAATAGATAGGCTTGCAGAAGGATTACAGTTTTCATGAACCCAAGTTTACAGCGAAGCACACCGGTATCCGGGATAATCTGAGGAAATTCCAGAAATGCGCCGACAATTTTCTCTCCTTCTTCCGGTTTCCATTCCACGCTGTGTCCATACGTGATGTAAGTCTTTGTCTGGACCGGATAGAGAGCGATTTCCCAAAGATAAGCGGCATAGCGTTGGCATAACGCGTGATCCTCCAAATCTTCTTTTGGATCAACAAAAACAACATATTCGTTTCGATCACCCAACTGCGCTTTTTTCACCGGCATTTTGTAGTCGCTGGCTCCCATGGTCACGAGTTTCCAGAACGGAAGTTCTTCTGTAGGCGCATAAATCAAAATATCAGTATGGGTCGGCATTTCAACTGTGGGATGCAATACCATGCAGTCACTTTGTTTAAAATAAGTATCACAATGCTTAATCCATTTATCCATTTCATGCTGGGTCATGCTTTTCCTCCAAAATTGTTTTCGTTTTGCAGATAGCAATCTGCAAAACACCACAATTATTCATTATTCACTATTCATTATTCATTTTATCGGCAAGCGGAGCAATGGCGCACACTGTGCGCCGCTACAGGCGGGGAGATGGCGCACACTGTGCGCCGCTACGACTGGGTCCTTCCTAAATCCTTGTCCCGGCAGCACTTCTTGTACTTCTTGCCGGAGCCGCAGGGGCAGGGGTCGTTGGGGCCGACCTTGACCTTTTTGACCACGGGCTGGCGCTTGACGGTCTTGTCCCCGCCGCCGGTGCCGGTGACGGTGGCGACCTTCTTGCGCTCCATATCCTTGTCGGAGCGGATGCGCACCGCGAAGAGGCGGCGGACCGTCTCCTCCTTGATGGCGTTGATCATGCCCTCGAACATGGCGTAGCCCTCGCGCTTGTACTCCACCACAGGATCCACATTGCCGTAGGAGCGCAGCGCAATGCCCTGGCGCAGGTCGGTCATGGCGTCGATGTTGTCCATCCAGTACTCGTCCACGACCCGGAGGGTGATGACCCGCTCCAGCTCGCGCATGGTGGGCGCGCCGTACTCGGCCTCCTTGCGGGCATAGGCCTCCTGCATGAGCCGGAGGAGCTTGTCCTTGACGTCCTTCTTTTCGAGCTTGTCCAGCTCCTCCCGGGTGGGGATCCAGGCGCCGGGGGCGAAGTACCTGCCCTCGAATTGGGCAATCAGCTCCCGCAGCTGGGCCGCGTCCTCCACGTAGTTGGACTGGCCGAAGCTGTTCTCCACCTCGGAGTCCACGATGTAGCGCATCATGGCCTCGATGTTCTTCTGGAGGTCCTCGCCGTTGAGCACCTGCAGACGCTCGCCGTAGATGACCTTGCGCTGGGTGTTCATCACGTCGTCGTATTCCAGCACGTTGCGGCGGGCCTGGTAGTTGCGGCTTTCCACGGTCTTCTGGGCGTTTTCGATGGCGCCGGAGAGGATCTTGGCGTCGATGGGGGTGTCCTCGTCAATGCCCAGGGTCTCCATCATGCCCATGACCCGCTCGGAGCCGAAGAGCCGCATGACGTCGTCCTGCATGGACAGGTAGAAGCGGCTCTCGCCGGGGTCGCCCTGACGGCCGGAACGGCCGCGGAGCTGATTGTCGATCCGTCGGGACTCGTGGCGCTCGGTGCCCACGATGAAGAGGCCGCCGGCCTTCCGGACCTGCTCGGCCTCGGCGTCGGTGATCTGCTTATAGTGGCGGTAGAGCTCGTCATAGTCCTTCCGAACGGCCAGAATCGCCGGATCGGAGGTCTCGGAGTAGGCGTTGGCCTCCATCAGCAGCTCCTCGGTCATATCCTCCCGCTTGCGGAGCTCGGCCAGGGCCATATACTCCGGGTTGCCGCCCAGCACAATATCGGTGCCGCGGCCTGCCATGTTGGTGGAGATGGTGACGGCTCCAAGCTTGCCGGCCTGGGCGACGATCTCCGCCTCCTTTTCGTGGAACTTGGCGTTCAGCACCACGTGCTGGATGCCCTCGCGCTTGAGGAGCTTGGAGAGGAGCTCGGATTTCTCGATGGAGATGGTGCCCACCAGGACCGGCTGGCCCTTGGCGTGGCACTCCACGATCTGGCGGATGACGGCCCGGAGCTTGCCCGCCTCGGTCTTGTAGACCACGTCCGGGTTGTCGATGCGGATCACGGGCTTGTTTGTGGGGATCTCCACCACGTCCAGGGCGTAGATGCCGTTGAATTCCTCCTGCTCGGTCATGGCGGTGCCCGTCATGCCGGAGAGCTTCTTGTAGAGGCGGAAGAAGTTCTGGAAGGTGATGGTGGCGAGGGTCTTGCTCTCGCTCTCCACCTGGACGCCCTCCTTGGCCTCGATGGCCTGGTGCAGGCCCTCGTTGTAGCGGCGTCCGTACATCAGGCGGCCCGTGGCCTCGTCCACGATGATGACCTGGCCATCCTTGACCACGTAGTCCACGTCCCGCTTCATGATGCCCCGGGCCCGCATGGCCTGGTTGATGTGGTGGGACAGGGTGGAGTTCTC
>CAMVKI010000100.1 GCA_947168005.1 uncultured Clostridia bacterium | reverse complement strand
GTGACCGTCGGCGCCTCCACCACGGCGCTGTACTACGTGATGCTCAAGCTTGCCCGGGGCGAGGAGGGCAACGTCACCTCCATGTTCTTCCGCTCCTTCAAGGAGAACTTCAAGCAGTCCACGGTTCTGTGGCTGATCCTCCTGGTCTTCGGCGCCTTTCTGGGGGCGGACGGCTACATCCTCGCCCATCTGCGGAAGATCTCCGAGGGCCCGGCGGCTGTCTTCTGGACGATTCTGCTGGCGGTGATCATCGCCGCGGCGGTGCTCTACGTCATCGTCCTGATCTACGTCTTCCCTCTGGTGGCCAGCGTCCGCAATACGAACCGGGCCATGCTGAAAAACGCCTTCCTGATCGGCGTTCGCTTTCTGTTCTGTACCATCCTGGTGTTTTTGATCCATTTCGCGGTGTTCTTTGTGACGGTCCGCTTTTTTACCCCGCTGCTGCTTCTGGGCGAGGGACTCAGCGCCATGCTCAGCTCCCTGCTCCTCTGGCGGGTCATCGACGCCTGCACCTACGATCCCGACGAGGAGGATGAGGCCGGAGAGGACGAAACGGAGACCGACGGGGACGAGGAGCCCGAAGCATGAACCGCAGCGAGCAGGACTTCAAGACCGCCCGCGCGGCGTACAAACAGCTCAGCCCCCGGCAGAAGGCCGCCCACATCTGGCTCTATTACAAATGGCCCATCCTTCTCGGGCTGACAGCTCTGGTGATTCTCGGCTCGGTGATCCATCGCGTTCTCACCAGGAAGGAGCCGGTGCTGTATCTGGCAATGGTCAACGCCGCCGTGAACAGCGAGCTGGAGGAAGCCATGACCCTCGGCTTTCTGAACGACGCCGGCTTTGACCCGGAGCGGCAGGAGCTGCTGATCTATCGGGACCTCTATCTGACGGAGGACATGGACGTGGCGACCCACCGGAGCGCCTACGCGACCCGGATCAAGCTCATGGCCTCCGTGGAGCAGCAGCAGCTCGATCTGATCCTGATGAGCCGCCAGTCCTATGACATTCTCTCCGCCCAGGGCTATCTGCTGCCCGTGGAGGAGCTTTTGACGGAGGCGCCGGAGCTGCGGGAGGTCCTCGCGCCGATCCTGACGGAGAATGCGGTGACCATCGAGGACAACGAGATCGAATACCAGCTCAACGAGGCGGAGGAGCACGTGGTGGTGACGGAGTCCGTCGTCAACGCCCTGCGGCTGGATTCTCTCCCCCTGTTTGCCGGGCAGTTCGAGGACCCCCTCTATCTGGGAGTCGTGGCAAACACCCCCCGCCGCAGCGTCTGCCTGGACTATCTGCGTTATCTGCTGGAAGCCGAGGCGGAATAGAATATGTGTTAGTTGCAATTTGAGGACCTGGTTGAAAACATGTGCTTGATGCGTTGATCGTACCGGGCAATAGGCATCAGGCATCAGGCATCAGGCATCAGGCACCGCCTGAAAGCCTTATGCTGAAAAAACTGCTTCCCCCGTAAGAGAAAACCTGTTTTCAGAAAAAGGCTGGAAATCAGAAACACAAAAAAGAATCGAACGGGGTATGCAGTTAAAAAATCGAAGTGATTTGGAGCGGTGCCTGATGCCTGATGCCTGGTCACTGATGCCTTTCATACGAGAAGTCCTCTCTTTGCGACTTACGCCATAGAATATTACAAACGCCGCGCTCCTTCGGGAACGCGGCGTTTTCTGATGGATCGCGGGCTTATTCGGGGAGCTTCATGGTGATGCCGCTGAACTCCGCGCCGCAGCCGTCGGCGAAGACGCAGATGTGGGCGCCGTCGATGGAGTGGCTGATCCGGCAGCTCAGAGCCTTGGTCTCGTCGATGTAGAGCACGACGATCTCGTTCTCGCAGACCAGCTTCACGTGGTGCTGCTCCGCCTTGTCAAAGTCGAAGCGCGTCAGCGCCACGGGATCGAGGTCGGCCAGATCGCCGATCTCATAGCCCTCGTAGTGGATCATATTCCGGCCGGCGTCCAGGCAGAGGGCGGTGTAGCTGGGGTCCGCCTCGCTGCCGCCGAAGGCGAAGCCCGCGCGGCCGTCCTTGTCCAGCTTCACGTCGCATTCCAGCATTACGGAGGCCGGTCTGGTGCCCATGTCCGCCAGCGCATAGGCGTCTTCCTTCGCGGAAAGGGTGATGTCGTTGCCGCTGATCTTGACGCCGCCCTCCTTCTTCACCGCCTGAAAGGGCTTGTCCGCGGTGAAGTAATCCGCGTAGCTCTCGGGCGCGTCCACGCCGAGGGTCTTGTCCTCGTGCTGGACCAGCTGGTGGTTGAGCACGCTGCCGGCCCACTGATAGACGCCGGAGTCGCCGCTCAGACCGGCTCTGCCGAGCCAGCCGCAGAGATAGGTGTCGTCGTTCCACTGGGCGGTCTTCGCCGCGTAGAACACGAAGCCGTTGCCGCTCATCTGGCCCTGGCCGTCCAGAATGTTGTCCGCCGGGGCGGTGAAGGGGCCGTCCATGGACTCGCCGATGGCGTAGTAGGTGACGCAGTCCCAGCTGTAGGTCAGATACCAGGTGTCGCCGATCTGGAACAGATCCGGGCATTCCAGCATGTACTGGGACATCGGCGCGTAGAGCGGGCCCTCAAAGCTCCAGGTCTTCAGGTCCTTGGAGGTATATTTGGCGACTACGCCGCCCAGGCTGTTGTCCCGGGCTGCGATCAGCAGCCAGTAGCACTGATCCCGCTCCACCCAGAACACCTCAGGGTCCCGGAAGTCGTCATGGGAGTAGTTCTCCGGCGCGAAGAAGGTGTCCTCGGGCTGCTTGGTCCAGGTCTCCCGGTCCGGGCTGGTGGCGTGCATGACGCACTCCTTGCCGTTGCCGCTGTTGCCGGTGTCGTTGTGGCCGGTGTAGAACAGGTGGTACAGGCCCTCCCGGTCCTGCATCACGGAGCCGGTGCCCAGAGCCGGGTCGGGCTCGGACATCATGCCGTAGTTCAGCGCCATGCCCAGGTCCTCGTAGCCCACCAGATCGTCGGTCCGGTAGCGGTAGATCGGGTGATAACCCTGGCCGTTGTGGTCTGTGTCGTACAGATAGTAGAGCTCCAGCATCCCGTCGCCGGTCACGAAGGGCATGGTGTCGCCCACGTAGGCGCCCTCCGGGGCGGGGAAGAGCTGATAGGGCACCGCGGCGTAGGGCTCGTCCGGGAGAGAGCCGGGCCCGCTGCAGGCGCTCAGAACCAGGGCGGCCAGCAGCAGCGCCGCAGCCAGAATTCGGGTTTTCTTCATAGCAGACACGTCCTTTCAGAATATCGTTTCGCATGGTGTAAAAATTCGCTTACAAGAATTAATATAACCGTGCAAATGCACAATGTCAACCGGTTTTTGCACAAAATGACAGCACGGGGAGCTCCCCGTGCTGTCTGTTTTGAAAAAACAGAAGGAGAAGGCGTTAAAGCCCGGATAATTCCGGGATGTACCAGACCGTACACGGATCGGCTGCCTGCGAAGCCGTTTCCTGATCCGTGCCGGGTCCGCCGCAGGCGCAGGGCGTTCTCTTCTGTTGTTTCCGGTTTATTCTCTGAGCTTTACCGGCCCAGGGCCTTGTTCATCCGGTTCACCACGTAGGAGCGGGCGTTCCACCAGCCCTCGTAGTCGTAGTAGAAGCGCAGATAGGGGGTCCCGCTGCGGCGGCAGCCCTCCCGGATCTGCTTGGCGTCGCAGCGCCGGGACAGGAGCTCCACCACCAGCGCGGGCTTGTCCCCGGCAAAGAAGGTGTAGGAGGAGGCCTTGTCGGTCCTGGGATTCTCGGAGCGGACGGTCCGGTAGGCCGCGAACTCCCGGGAGAAAATATCCTCAAAGTATTCGCGGTAGCTGCCGGGATAGTTGTACTGGTTGGGCTCGTTGGGCATCCGCTCGCCCCAGGAGCGGCCGATGGGGGTCTCCTCCCCAATTTCGACGGTATAGGCGGGCTCCGGGCGGGGGTGATCGCTGTGCGATACGGGGCTGGACGCGGGCTTCTGCTCTTTCTCCTGGAAGAGCTCCACCACGTCGGAGAGGCTGGGCTTCTTGCCGCCCAGCAGCTTGGAAAGCAGGCTCATGTTCGTTACCTCCTTATTTTCGATACGTTCAGGGCCGATGTGGGCATCGGCCCCTACGGATGCGGTCTGGGCCGATGCGGGCGTCAGCCCCCGCGGGCTGTCGTTTTCCGTTCAGTCAGTCAAAGTTTGCGGACCAGATGTGTCCGGCCAGGGCGGCGTCGCCGAAGTCTACGATAATCCAGCCCCGCAGCTCCTCCGCGGGCAGCTCCAGGAGCCGGGCGTTCAGGGGCCTGGCATAGAGATAGGAATGGCCGTATTTCCAGGTGCCCTTGGTGCTGAGGAAGTGGATGGAGAGGTCCTCCGGGGTGATCTTCGGCTCCTTCAGGCCGTTCAGGAAGGCGGTCCACTTGTCCTCGGTCCCGTACTCAAAGCGGTCCTGGACCCAGAGCCGGTAGGAGCCGTTGTCATATTGCTCGGCGTGCAGGGACGGGTCCTCGCTCCCCTTCTGGTCAACCCAGTACAGGGGCACGCCGGCGCAGGCCGCGTCCGGCGGCAGGCTTCTGTCCACGTAGCGGCGCAGCAGGACCAGCTTTCCCCGGGCCTCTCCCAGGGTCGGCAGCTCGTTTCCGGTATACCAGAGCTCCCGGTGCTTCCCGATTTCCGCCTCCAGCTTCTCGGCGAAGGCCTGGGCGGTCTCGTCGCCGTGCTCCTTCTTGACGGCAAAGGCCACGGTCTCCGCGGGATGGGCCCTCAGGAAGGCATAGCACTGCTCCAGCACCTTGTCCAGATAGAGGGTGTCCGCCCAGGGCAGGGGGCCGGTCTTGCAGTTGGTGAAGCCGTGCATCAGCTTGAACCTCCCGTCGTCCAGGCCCAGCCGGATATCCAGATAGCGGTAGCCCGCCTCCAGCTGTTCCCCGACGGAGAGGCCTTGACACTTGGAGAAGAAGGCGAGCTGGACATTTTGGGTGGCGGCGTCGTGGGTGCCGGGGAGGACGATCTCGTTGAGCCGCAGCCCGTCGTCCAGCTCCGCCATCCAGTCGGCGGAGCGCTCCGCCGTCTTCCCGCTGACGGTCTCGAACAGCGGGATTCCCACAAAGGCCGCGGCGGCCATCAAAATCAGCACCAAAAGGAACACCAGAATCCGCCGAAACACGTGTTTCTTCTTTTTTTGTTTCATGGGTTCGCTCCTTCCTCTTCTTCTATCCGTATCGTAGCAGAAAGCCCCGAAGCTGTCAAGCGTCGAAGGCGTATATTTTTCCGGTTTTCGATTGCTTTTTTTCAAAATGTGCCGTATAATACAGGAAGAACGCCGAAGAGGGGGGTCCTGCATGAAGGATTTTGTCATAAAGGGGCAAATCGTGGACAGCGAGAGCCCGGACCGGCTGCGGATCGCGGAAAACGGCGCCCTCGTCGTAACGGAGGGGCTCTGCCGGGGCGTCTTCCCGGAAGTCCCGGAGCGCTTCGCCGGGCTGCCCGTGACGGATTTCGGGGATCGGCTCGTGATCCCCGGCATGAGCGATCTGCATATCCACGCCTCCCAGTTCGCCTTCCGGGGCCTGGGCATGGACATGGAGCTGCTGGACTGGCTCAACACCTACACCTTCCCGGAGGAGGCCAAGTTCCGGGACCCGGGCTACGCCGAGCGGGCCTACGGGGGCTTCACGGAGGCCCTGCGCCGCTCCCCCACCACCCGGGCCGCCGTCTTCGCCACGGTCCATCCCGCCGCCACTCTGCTGCTGATGGAGCAGCTGGAGGCCTCGGGCCTGCGGACCTGCGTGGGCAAGGTGAACATGGACCGGAACTGCCCGGACTACATCCGGGAGCCGGACCCGGAGCGCTCCCTCGCGGCGACGGAGGAATGGATCTGCGCGGCCCTGGACCGCTTCACCAACACGAAGCCCATCCTGACCCCCCGCTTCATCCCCACCTGCTCCGACGCTCTGATGGCCGGTCTGAAGCGCCTCCAGCGGCGCTACGGTCTGCCCACCCAGAGCCACCTCAGCGAGAACTACGGAGAGATTGCCTGGGTGAAGGAGTTGGCCCCGGATTCGGCCCACTACGGCGACGCCTACGACCGCTTCGGCATGTTCGGCGGGGACCACCGCTGCATCATGGCCCACTGCGTCCACTCCGGCGAGGAGGAGCTCGAACTGATAAAGCGGAACGGCGTCTTCATCGCCCACAGCCCCGAGTCCAACATGAACATCGCCTCCGGCGTGGCCCCGATCTCCCGCTATCTGGAGCTCGGCCTGCGCGTCGGCCTCGCCACGGACGTGGCGGGGGGCAGCCACGAGAGCATGTTCCGGGCCATTACCCACGCCATTCAGGCCAGCAAGCTCCGCTGGCGGCTGAAGGACCAGCGCGTGAAGCCCCTGAGCTTTGCCCAGGCCTTCTGGCTCGCCACGGCGGGGGGCGGCGCCTTCTTCGGTCAGGTGGGCCGCTTCGAGGAGGGCTTCGAGCTCGACGCCCTGGTCCTCGACGACGGCAATCTCTTCCACCCCCAGCCCCTGGACGTCCGGAGCCGCCTGGAGCGGGCGGTCTATCTGGCAGACGATCGGAACGTTTTCGCCAAATACGTCGCCGGAACCCGGCTCTTCTGAAAAATAAACCTTGTACTTTTCCCGAAAATGTTGTAAAATACCCTCACAAATCGAAATAGACGGAGGTCACATCAATGAAAAAACCCGTTGTGTTAGTCATCATGGACGGCGTCGGCAAGGGCGACGGCGGCCCCGGCGACGCGGTAGCCATCGCCAAAACCCCGAATCTCGACAAGCTCTTCGCCACCTGCCCCTACACCTGGCTCAAGGCCCACGGCGACGCCGTCGGTCTGCCCTCCGACGACGACATGGGCAACTCCGAGGTGGGCCACAATGCCCTCGGCTGCGGCCAGGTCTACTCCCAGGGCGCTAAGCTCGTCCAGGAGTCCATCGAAAACGGCTCCATCTACCGGTCCCCGGTCTGGCAGGAGCTCATCGCCAACTGCAAGGAGAACGGCAGAACCCTGCACTTCCTGGGCCTGCTCTCCGACGGCAACGTCCACTCCAACATCGGCCACCTGATCGCCCTGCTGCGGAAGGCCCGGGAGGAGGACCTGAAGAGCGTCTGCGTCCACGCCCTGCTGGACGGCCGCGACGTGCCAGCCACCTCCGCGCTGGAGTACATCGACCGGATCGAGGCCGTGCTGAAGGAGCTCTCCGACGCCGACCATTATTACCGCATCGCCTCCGGCGGCGGCAGAATGAAGATTACCATGGACCGCTACCAAGCCAACTGGGGCATGGTGGAGGCCGGCTGGAAGACCCACGTGCTGGGCGAGGGTCGGCAGTTCGCCAGCGCCACGGAGGCCATCGAGACCTACCGCGCCGAGACCGGTGCCATCGACCAGGACCTGCCCGCCTTCGTCATCGCGAAGGACGGCGAGCCCGTGGGTCGGATCGAGAACGGCGACTCCGTAATCCTCTACAACTTCCGCGGCGACCGGGCCCAGGAGATCTCCCTGGCCTTCGACCGCAAGGACTTCGACAAGTTCGAGCGCCCGGGCTACACCGGCGTCAAGTTCGCCGGCATGCTGCAGTACGACGGCGACCTGGATATCCCCTACCACTATCTGGTCCAGCCCCCGGTCATCAAGAACACCCTGACCGAGGTGCTCTGCGCCGCTGGGGTCCGGGAATACGCCCTCTCCGAGACCCAGAAATTCGGCCACGTCACCTACTTCTGGAACGGCAACCGCTCCGGCAAGGTGGACGAGAGCCTGGAGGTCTACGAGGAGATCCCCTCCGATATCATCCCCTTTGAATTCGCGCCCAAGATGAAGGCCGAGGAGATCACCGCCCGCATGGTGGAAATGATGGCCTCCGGCAAGTTCGACTTCCTGCGCTGCAACTTCCCCAACGGCGACATGGTGGGCCACACCGGCGTCATGGAGGCCGTTATCACCGCCATGGAGGCCGTGGACGACGGCGTGGGCAAGATTATCGAGGCCGCCGACAAGTACGGCTACCTGGTCTGCGTCACCGCCGACCACGGCAACGCCGATCAGATGCTGGAGACCAAGAAGGGCAAGACCTCCGTCCGCACCGCCCACAGCCTGAACCCGGTCCCCTTCATCATCTACGATCCCGGCACGAAGCACGTATTCAAGGACGGCCATTACGGCCTGGCCAACGTCGCCCCCACCCTGCTGAAGCTGATGGATCTGGAAGCCCCCGCCTGCTGGGAGCCCTGCATGATCGAATTCTGATATACCATAGTAAAGAAAGGCAGCGATATCCATGGTACAGCGAAAATCCCCGGAAGACAGAAAACGCCGTCGGGACAATCCTGTCATAGCGATCCTGAAATTCCTTCCCCTGTTCTTATTCGCCAGCCTGGTCCTGTTCTTCAAATTTGATCTGCTGCTGGCAGCCCCGATCTCCACCTTCGCGGCCATCGTGATCTATATGTACACCGGCAGGATCCGCTTTGGCGACGCCTTTGAACGGGGCATGGAAGCCACGAAAACGATTGTCCTGATTTTCTTCATTCTGATGTTCGCCTATGCTGTGGCAGAATGCTTTATGGCAACGGGAGTCGGCGCATCCATGATCAACCTGGCCCTGCTTTTGGGCGTCACGGCCCGGACCATCGCGCCGGTATCGCTGCTGGTCACCTGCCTGCTCTCGGTGGCCACAGGCTCCTCCTGGGGCACCTTCGCCGCCTGCGCCCCGATCTTTCTGTGGTTGAGCCACCTGGTGGGCGGGAATCCCGGCTTAACGGTCTGCGCCATTGCCGGCGGCTCCTGCTTCGGCGATAACATCGGCAT
>CAMVKI010000099.1 GCA_947168005.1 uncultured Clostridia bacterium | reverse complement strand
TTCCGTATAAAAGGGGCTGTCGCAATTCTCACGTTTTGCGACAGCCCCTTTTTGTTCTCTCTTCTTTGCTCCTGCATTCCTGACCGTTTTGTCTTCCCGCATTCTTGTCAAATTATTCTTCCCGCATTCTTGGTAATTTTGTCTTCCTGCATTCTTGGCAATTTTGTCTTCCCGCATTTTGGGCAATTTTGTATTCCGGGCTTGTATCGGGGAAGCACAGATGGTATAATCGCAGTAGATTTGGAGGTGTTTGCATTGAAAAAAAGGATCCTTTGCACCGTACTGGCTGCGCTGCTGCTGACGGCCTGTTCCGCCGGGGGCGGAGCTGGCGATCCGGGTTCCACAGACCCCGCATCTGAATTGGATTGGGTCAAGGCGTGTTTTTTTGAATATCTGAAAAGAGAAAACATGGTGGACCCGGAATACGGTCCGAAAACAGCGGACGAGCTGCGAATCGAGACGCTTGTGGGGACCTTCGGCGACGGCTGTGTTGTGGCCTACATCGACGTGCCCGGGCTCGGCTATACGCAAGCGTTTCGCACGGAGCAATACGGCGCGCACACGATCACGTTTCGGGACGGCCAGGAATGCTATGCCTTCTATCAAAACGAGGTCTACACGATTGAAACGGCGTACAAAATGGGGCTCCTCAGCGATGCGGACATCCTGAAGATCGACGAGGCCGTGGGCGTCCGCGAGGGATAGGCGGAGGCAAAACCATGGGTACGATTGAAATCCGAAAAACAAGCATTACCGCCCTGGACACAGACGCGGTGGTCAACGCCGCGAACAACGGCCTTTTGGCCGGCGGCGGCGTTTGCGGCGCGATTTTCAAGGCCGCGGGCTATGAACAGCTGCAGGACGCCTGCAGGAAGCTCGGGCGCTGCGACACCGGCTCCGCCGTGATCACCCCCGGCTTTCGTTTGAAGCCCAGATACATTATCCACGCGGTGGGGCCCCGATGGCGGGACGGCAGGCACGGGGAGCCCGAGCTGCTGTACGGCGCCTACGAGAAGGCCCTTGCCCTCGCCGCGGCCAATCACTGCAAATCCGTCGGTTTCCCCCTGATCTCCGCCGGTATTTTCGGGTATCCCGTGCAGGACGCCTGGGCCCAGGCCTTCCGCGCCTGCGGGGATTTTCTGGACCGGCACAGGGACACCCCCCTGGACATCGTGTTTGCCGTACTCAGCGACGAAATCCTGGAGGCGGGCCGAAGGGCTCTGCTGCGAAGCGGCGCTTCCCGCTACAAGATCGCGGAAAGAAACGATTGGAAAAGACTGGACATGCCGGAGCAGCAGGACAGCTTTCTCTTCCGGAGGCCCTTTACGGCGGAGCAGATGGCGGCTCTTCGCCGCGGCAGCATCCCCCAGGAAATGGAGGACAAATGGTTCTGGTTTATGGAGGGCGACACGCTTTTCGCCCATCGCAGCTGGACCGGATACTGCATCTACCGCATCGATTTCAGGCCGGATCAGAATCATCTTGTGACGGTAAACCGGAACCCGGAGCAATACGGCTGCACAAGCGCCGCGGAGGACGCGCAGAATCTGAACAAGCTGCTCAACTGGTGGACGCAGGACGACTACGATTACTATCACGAATGGCTTTCGGAGACCGCGGACATGCTGGAAAAGGCCGAAAAAGGCAAGAACGCCTGATGGCTTGGAGCGGCGTCCCAAAATCGAGCCTGTCCTCCCGGAAAAACTGATTGCAAAACGCCGCGTTTTATGGTATAAATATCGGGAAAATACAGCCAATATACAGCTTTGCCCGGAAGAAGGTCAAGGCCGAGGCGGACAAGCGCGGCATCCCGATGGACGAGCGGGAATTCCACTGCAGGGGCAAATTCAAGGGCGTCCACAAGGGCAGGCCCAACGAGGAGGACCTGAAGGCCGCGGCAGCCTTTGCGAAGACCGTCGCCGAAGGCTGAGACCGCGCGGGACGGCGGAGGGCCGCCGACAAAGCGCCCTGCGCAGCCCTCCAAAAACCAAAGTATGAAAAGAGAATCCGTATGAATTTTATCTTCATCTCTCCGAACTTTCCCCACAACTACTGGCAGTTCTGCGCACGGCTGCGGGACTGCGGCGTCAACGTGCTGGGGCTCGGCGACGCGCCCTACGACGAGCTGGAGGCCCCGCTGAAGGCCGCGCTGACGGAGTATTGCCGGGTGGACTCCCTGGAGGATTACGGCCAGGTCTACCGCGGGGTCGCCGGCTTCGCCTCCCGCTACGGGAAGCCGGACTGGATCGAATCCATGAACGAGTACTGGCTGGAGCAGGACGCCCGGCTCCGGGACGACTTCAACGTGACGACGGGCATCCGCTCGGACCGCATCGGCCGGATCAAGGAAAAATCCCGGATGAAGCGCGTCTATCTCGAGGCGGGGATCCCCACCGCCCGGCAGCACCGGATCTCCACCCGGGAGGCCGGCCGGGAATTCGTCGGCCGGGTGGGCTATCCGGTCATCGTCAAGCCTGACGTGGGCGTCGGCGCCACCCACACCTGGAAGCTGGAAAACGACGCGGCGCTCGAAGCCTTCTACGACCGGCTGCCGGAGCAGCCCTACGTGATGGAGGAATTCATCGAGGGGGAGATCTGCTCCTACGACGCCGTCGTCGATTCCCGCTGCGAGCCTCTGTTTGAGAGCATGACCGTGTGGCCGCCGGTGATGGACATCGTGAACCGGGACCTCGATCTCATGTACTACACCTGCCCCACGGTGCCGGAGACCCTGCGGGCCCTGGGCCGCAGAACCGTCAAGGCCTTCGGCGTGGACCGGCGCTTCGTGCATCTGGAGTTCTTCCGTCTGACCAAGGCCCGGAAGGGCCTGGGCGAGGCGGGGGATTTCGCGGCCCTGGAGGTCAATATGCGCCCGGCGGGGGGCTTCACCACGGACATGATGAACTTCGCCCACTCGACGGACGTGTACCAAATCTACGCCGACATGGTCACCTTCGACCGGCGCAGCAAGCCGGAGGGCCCCCATTTCTGGTGCGTCTACGCCAGCCGCAAGGACGGGCACGTCTACCGGCGCAGCCACGAGGAGATCCTGGCCCGCTATGGCAAAGCCCTGGTGATGCAGGAGGAGATGCCGCCGATGAACTGGCCCCAGATGGGCCGCTACATGTACACGGCCCGGCTCGACAGCCTTGCGGAGGCCGAGGCCTTCATCCGCTTCGTGCAGGAGTGACCCCGGCCCGATTCCCCCCAACAAAAGCTCACCTCCCCCGGTTCCATCGGAACCGAGGGAGGCGAGCTTTTGTTGACGAAAAACCTTCGGAAAAACTTCGTTCCGCCGCATATTTCTGTTGACTTTTTGAAAATTCGTGCTATAGTATCCTCGGTGTTCATCAAAGTAAGAAGGTGCATTGTTCGTGAACATTCAAAATTCCGATATTCTGATCGCTCTGGCGGAGGCCCCCTTTGAAAACCAGCGCCATTTGGCGGAAAAAACCGGCTGTTCCCTCGGCAACGTGAACAAGGCGCTGCGGGAGCTCCGGGCGGAGGGCCTTCTGAGCCCGGAGCACCGGCTGACGGAGCAGGCGCGGGAGCTGCTGGCCCGCTCCGCCCCCAAAAACGCCGTCATCCTCGCCGCCGGCATCGGCATGCGGATGGTCCCCATCAACACCCTCGTGCCGAAGGCACTGCTGGAGGTCCGGGGCGAGCCCCTGATCGAGCGCATCATCAAGCAGCTCCACGAGGTCGGGGTCCGGGAGATCACCGTGGTCGTCGGCTTCCTGAAGGAGCGCTTCGACTACCTGATCGACGAATACGGGGTCCGGCTGGCGGTCAACCCCGCCTACGCCGAGAAAAACAACCTGAGCTCCCTGGCGATGACGGAGGATCAAATCTCCAACACCTACGTTCTCCCCTCGGATCTCTGGTTCGCGGAAAATCCCTTCCGCCGGAACGAGCTCCATTCCTGGTACATGGTCAGCGACAGGCTCCTGGAGAAGGGCGAGGTCCGGCTGAACCGGAAGCAGGAGCTGGTCCGGCTCAGCGAGGACGAGCCGGGCAGCGCCATGATCGGCCTGTCCTATCTGACCGGGGCCGACGCGGCGGAGCTGCGGAAGCGGCTGCGGAGCATGTCCGGCCAGCCGAAATACGACGGGGAGTTCTGGGAGACCGCCCTGTACCGGGACGGCAAAATGATGATCCCCGCCCGGGTCTTCCCCGCCGGAAAGGTCACCGAGATCAACACCTTTGAGCAGCTTCGGGAGCTGGACGGCCATTCGGGCAGCCTGCGCTCCGACGCCCTCGACGTAATCGCCAGGGCCATCCCCTGCGCGCCAGAGGAGATCACGGACATCTCCATCCTGAAAAAGGGCATGACCAACCGCTCCTTCCTCTTCCACGCCAAGGGCGCCAGGTACATCATGCGCATCCCCGGCGAGGGCACGGATCAGCTCATCGACCGCAGCCATGAGGCCGCAGTCTTCCGGGCCATCGAGGGCCTGGGGCTCTGCGACGCCCCGGTCTACATCAACCCGGAGAACGGCTACAAGATCACGAGCTTCCTGGACAACGTGCGGGAGTGCGACCCGGACAGCGTGGAGGACCTGACACGCTGCATGGCCCTGCTGCGCGCCTTCCACGGAATGGATCTGAAGGTGGAGCACAGCTTCGACATCTTCGGGCAGATCGAGTTCTACGAAGCCCTCTGGAACGGCGCTCCCTCCGCCTACCGGGACTATGCGAAGACCAAGAAAAACGTCCTCTCCCTCCGGCCCTGGATCGAGCGTCAGCCCCGGCAATGGCGGCTGACCCACATCGACGCCGTGCCGGACAACTTCCTCTTCTACCGGCTCCCCGGCGAGACGGAGGAGCGGCTCCAGCTCACGGACTGGGAGTACGCGGGGATGCAGGACCCCCACGTGGACATTGCCATGTTCTGCATCTACAGCATGTACGACAAGCCCCGGATCGACCGGCTCATCGACATCTACTTCGAGGGGGCCTGCGCCGCCGCGGTCCGGGCCAAGATCTACTGCTACGTGGCCGCCTGCGGCCTGCTCTGGTCCAACTGGTGCGAGTACAAGCGGATGCTGGGCGTGGAGTTCGGCGAATACAGTCTCTATCAATATCGCTACGGCAAGGACTTCTATCGCTACGCGACGGAGCTCCTGACGGAAATCGGGGAGGACTGGAAATGAAGGTTGACAACGCGATCATCATGGCGGCCGGGACCAGCTCCCGCTTCGCCCCCCTGTCCTACGAGCGGCACAAGGCCCTGACCGTGGTCAAGGGCGAGGTGCTCATCGAGCGGCAGATCGAGCAGCTTCTGGCCGCCGGGGTGCCGGAGATCTACATCGTCACCGGCTACAAGGCGGAGCAGTTCGCCTACCTGGTCCCCAAATACGGCGTGAAGCTCCTGCACAACCCGGATTATCTGACCCGGAACAACAACTCCAGCATCTGGGTCGCCAGGGACGTCCTGAGAAACAGCTATCTCTGCTCCTCGGACAACTATTTCGCCGAGAATCCCTTCCGGGCGGAGGTGGACCACGCCTATTACGCCGCGGAGTACGCCGAGGGACACACCGCCGAGTGGTGCATGAGCGAGGACGAGGCGGGCAACATCAACGCCGTCACCATCGGCGGGGAGAAGGCCTGGTACATGCTGGGCCACACCTTCTGGAGCCGGGACTTCTCGGAGCGCTTCCTCTCCATTCTGGAGGCGGAGTACGAGCTCCCCGAGACGGCGGACAAGCTCTGGGAAAAAATCTTCATGGCCCATCTGGACGTCCTGAAAATGAAGATCGAAAAATACGCCCCCGGCGTCATCTACGAGTTCGACACCCTGGACGAGCTGCGCCAGTTCGACGAGAGCTACCGCAGGGATACCCGCTCCGCCCTGCTCAAGGAGGCGGCGGCCCGGCTGGGCGTCCGGGAGGAGGACCTCGTCCATATCACGAGCCTGAAGAGCCGCACAACGGCGGCCGCCGGCTTCGCCTTCGACTGCGGCGGCCGGCACTACGGCTGGCTCTACGACACGGGAGAGCTGACGGAGCTCGCCCCCGAAAAAACATAACAGCCCCGTTCCGTAGGGGCGGATGCCCACATCCGCCCTTGTTTGCGGGCAAACCGGCAGGAAGGGCCGATGTAGGCATCGGCCCCTACGGGCACCTGGAAACCATCGCGCCGCGGAGCGCCGCGGTACATTCAACAGAAAAGGAGAACCAACACATGGCAGAACTGATTCGAGAGATCGAGGCCGCGGACATTCCCCAGCTCCACGACCTGATGAAGCTGGTCTTCGGCGACGGCGAATGGAAGGACATCGCCCGGCTGGGCGGCATGACCAACCACTCCTATAAGATCACCCGGGCCGACGGGCAGGAATACCTCGTCCGCATCCCCGGCGAGGGCACCGAGGAGATGATCAACCGCCTCGACGAGCGCAAGAGCACGGAGCTGGCCTGCAGGCTGGGCATCGATTCTCCCCTGCTCTACTTCGGCGACGACGGCCGCAAGGTCATGGGCTTCATCCACGACCCCCAGCCCATGAGCGAGGAGGTCATGCGCCGGAGAGAGAACCTGCTCCAGGCCGCGGCCATCTTCCACAAGCTCCACCACTGCGGGGAGAACACCGGGGTCCGCTTCGAGGTCTTTGAAATGGCGGCGCTCTACGAAAAGATCATCCGCGACGGCGGCGTAGCCTTCTACGACGACTACGAGGCGGTCAAGAACACCGTCATGCAAATCAAGGCCGAGGTGGACAAGGACGGCGAGGCGCCCCGGGTCCCCTGCCACAACGACTCCCTGGTGGGCAACTGGGTCCTGGACGGCGACGGGAAGCTCTACCTGATCGACTGGGAATACAGCGGCATGAATGAGGCCATGTGGGACCTCTCCTGCCTCTCC
Organism: uncultured Clostridia bacterium; assembly: GCA_947168005.1. Taxonomy (GTDB): domain Bacteria; phylum Bacillota; class Clostridia; order Oscillospirales; family Oscillospiraceae; genus JAFRPC01. The sequence goes on along the minus strand of CAMVKI010000099.1, from coordinate 1,937 downwards.
ATCGAGGCGGAATACACGCCGGCGCACGACGCGGCGCTGCTCCACGCCTACTATGGGCGGGAGGCCACGGTGGAGGAGCGGAAGCGCTTCGTGGCGGCCAAGCTCTACGTGGACTATCTCTGGACCCTCTGGGGCCTGACCCGGGTCCCCTTCGACGGGCAGTTCATGCAGGACTACGCCGATATGCGCTACCTGCGTCTGAAAAAGAACATCGAGGCCTACAAGGCCCTCGGATAAGGAGGAACGACCATGTTTGCCGGTATTATCGCGGGCGTCACCTGGGCGGTGGAGACCATCGTGCTCGGCATTGCCCTGGCTATGAGCCCCTTCTGCAGCACGGAGCAGGCCGTGCTCCTGGCCCCCTTCGCCAGCACCTTCCTGCACGACCTGTTCTCCGCCATCTGGTCCTGCGTCTATAACGGCGTCCGGGGCAATCTCCGGGCCGTGGGCCGGGCCCTCAAAACCAAGAGCGGCAGATTCGTCGCTCTGGCCGCCGTCATCGGCGGCCCCGTGGGCATGACGGGCTACGTGCTCTCCGTGGCCAACATGGGCGCCTCCATCGGCGCCGTCGCCAGCGCCATCTTCCCGGCCATCGGCGCGGTGCTGGCCTACATCTTCCTGAAGGAGAAGATGTCCTGGTATCGCTGGATCTTCCTGATCCTGAGCCTGCTGGGCGTCTACGGCCTGAGCTACAGCCCGGAGCTCAATATCACCAACTTCTGGCTGGGCTTCGCGGGCACCCTGATGTGCGCCTTCGGCTGGGGCATTGAGGCCGTCATCATCGCCAAGTGCGTCCAGGACGACGCGGTGACGGACGAGATCGCCCTCCAGATCCGCCAGACCACCTCCGCCATCGTCTACGGCCTCATCATCCTGCCCGTGATGAAGGGCTGGGGCTTCACCCTCTCCCTCTTCAACGGCACGGGCTGGCTGATCCCCGTGATCGCCCTCGCCGCCCTCTTCGCCACGGCCTCCTATCTTTTCTACTACCGGGCCATCTCCCAGATCGGCGCCTCCAAGTCCATGGCTCTGAACATCACCTACGCCGCCTGGGCCGTGGTCTTCAGCGTCATCTTCCTGGGCCAGACCGACCTGCTGAACCCCCTGACCATCATCTGCACCGTAGTCGTCCTCGTCTTCGGCATCCTGGCGGGAGCGGACTATAAGGATTTGATCAAAAAGTAGGGAGCGATGCCCTCATCGCTCCTGTCCTTGCCGGAGGCAAGGACGCCGCTGCAAAGCGGCGGCGGAGGCATCAGGGGATGCCTCCCTACGGCGGGGACTGGACCCTTATCCCAAGACACAGGACCGCGGCCCCGGAAGACGAATCAGCGTAACAGTTCAACCCGTCTCCGTAGCGGCGCACAGTGTGCGCCACCATTTCGCCGCTCGCGGCGGAATGGCTCGCTGGCAGGCAAGCGCACATGGCGCACACTGTGCGCCGCTACGGGCAGAACGCTTACGAGTCGCCTTCCGGGGCCGCGGGTTTCTGTTTCTTTTCTGTTTACAAGCCCGCCGGGCTGTGGTATAGTAGAGAAAAAGCGACCCGCTTCGACACAGGAGGGACAGCGCATGAAAAAAACGGAATGGACAAGCATGGAAGTCTACAAGCTTCTCTGGAAGATCGATGAAGGCTATACGCCGGACGCCGACGAAGCCGCCATGCTGGCGGCGCGGGAAGCGCTGGACCTGAGCCACACCCCAATCACCGCCCTGCCGGAGGCCATCGGGCAACTCACTGGCCTGCAAATGCTGGACCTGAGCGGCACCCAAATCACCGCCCTGCCGGAGTCCCTCGGGCAGCTCACAAGTCTGAAAGAGTTGGACCTGAGCCGCACCCAAATCACCGCCCTCCCGGAGTCCCTCGGCCAGCTCGCGAGCCTGCAAGAGCTGGGCCTGAGCGACACCCCAATCACCGCCCTGCCGGAGTCCCTCGG
>CAMVKI010000098.1 GCA_947168005.1 uncultured Clostridia bacterium | reverse complement strand
TGGCGGCGGTGGCGGGGTTGGTGCCGTGGGCGGAGTCGGGGACGATGATCTTGGTCCGGGCCTTGTCGCCCCGGGCGTCGTGGTACTGCTTGATCAGCAGCACGCCGGTGAATTCGCCGTGGGCGCCGGCGGCGGGCTGGAAGGTCATGCCGTCCATGCCGGAGATCTCGCAGAGGAACTTGGCGGCCAGCTCGTAGACCTCCCGGCAGCCCTTGACCGCGTCGGCGGGGGCCAGGGGGTGGATATTGGTAAAGCCGGGCAGGGCCGCGGCCTCCTCGTCAATGCGGGGGTTGTACTTCATGGTGCAGGAGCCCAGGGGGTAGAAGCCGCAGTTAACGCCGTGGACCCGCTGGCAGAGCTGGGTGTAGTGGCGGGAGACGTCGTTCTCGCAGAGCTCGGGGAGCTCCAGAGGCTCCTGACGGCTCTCGGGCAGCTCAAAGGCGGGGACGTCGCAGGGGGGCAGAAGGCTGCTGTGGCGGCCGGGGACGCTCTTCTCAAAAATCAGCTTCATTTCGCCAGCACCTCCTTCACGATGGAAACGGCTCTGTCGAGCTCGGCGCGGGTATTCTTCTCGGTGGCGCACCAGAGGACCTCGTCCTCACCCAGGGGCAGGCCGCCGAGAATGCCGGCGGCGTCGAGGGCGGCCAGCACGGCGTCCCGCTTGGGCAGGACGGTGACGAACTCCTGATAGAAGGGGCCGTCGTACTTCAGGCACACGCCGGGGAGCCTGCAGAGCTCCGCCTGGAGGTAGTGGGCCTTGGCGGTGGTCTGACGGGCGGCCTCCTTCATGCCCTCGGGACCCATGGCGGCCATATACAGGCCGGCGGTCAGGGCGCAGAGGGCCTCGTTGGAGCAGATGTTGGAGCTGGCCTTCTCCCGGCGGATGTGCTGCTCACGGGCCTGGAGGGAGAGGACGTAGGCCTTGTTGCCCGCGTCGTCGTGGGTCTCGCCCACGATGCGGCCGGGGAGCTTGCGCATCATCTTGGAGGTGGCGGCCATGATGCCCAGGTAGGGGCCGCCCCAGGCGATGGGCAGGCCCAGGCACTGGCCCTCGCCCACCATGACGTCGGCGCCGACTTCCTTGGGCGTGGGCAGGATGGCGAGGCTCAGGGGATCGCAGGAGAGGACGAACATGGCCTTGGCGGCGTGGACGGCCTCGCCCACGGCCTTGGCGTCCTCGAGCTGGCCGAAGAAGTTGGGCTGCTGGAGGATCATGGAGGCCACGTCGGGGGTCAGCATTTCCTTCAGCGCGTCCAGATCGGTCCTGCCGTCCTTGCAGGGTACGAGCCGCAGCTCGGCGTTGGCGCCGTAGCAGTAGGTGCGCACGGTGTTGATGACGTCGGGATGGGCTGCGGCGGAGATCAGGGTGACCGTCCGCTTGCGGTCGCGGCACATGGCGGCGGCCTCGCCGGCGGCGGTGGCGCCGTCGTAGACCGAGGCGTTGGAGACGTCCATGCCGGTGAGCTGGCAGATCATGGTCTGATACTCAAAGATGGACTGCAAAATGCCCTGGCTCATCTCCGCCTGATAGGGGGTGTAGGCCGTCAGGAACTCTTCCTTGTTGGGCACGTATTTGACGATGCTGGGGATGTAGTGGTCGTAGGCGCCGGCGCCGCGGAGGACGGTCTTGTAGACCTTATTCTCGGCGGCCAGGGCCTCCATTCTGGAACGGACCTCCAGCTCGCTCATGCCGGAGGGGATATTCAGAGGCTCCGTCAGAAGCATCTGGGCAGGCACGTCGGCATAGAGCTGCTCTTCGCGCTCCATGCCAATGGCCCGCAGCATTTCCTGCCGTTCCGAGAGGGTTCCGGGAACGTAGCTGCCCATTTAGCCCTCCTCAGCGCAGAAGGCCTCGTAGTCGTCGGCATCCAGCAGCTGCTCATGGTCGTTGACCTGCTCGACCTTGATGATCCAGGCGCCGTAGGGATCGGAGTTCAGCATCTCGGGGGCGTCCATCAGCTCCTCGTTGACGGCCTGCACGATGCCGGAGACCGGGCTCACCAGATCGGAGACGGCCTTGACGGACTCCACGTCGCCGAAGGACTCGCCGGCGACAACCTCGTCGCCCGCCTCGGGCAGATTGACGAAAACCACGTCGCCCAGGGCGTCCTGGGCAAAGTCGGTGATGCCGACGACGGCAATGCCGTCCTCTTCCTTGACCCACTCATGGGACTTGGTGTACTTCAGATCGGGATTGATGGTCATGATAAAATCCTCCTAAATATAGTTTTCTTTTGGATGGGTTTGTTTTTTCGATTACTTGGCAAGCACGGGGATCACGTAGGGGGGCTGGTTGTTCGCCACGTGCTTCAGGGGAATGACAGCCTTCAGACGCTTGCCGCGGACGTCCACCTCGACCTCGCCGCCGGTGGGGACGTCAGATGTGATATAGGCGATGCCGATGGCGCGCTTGCCGGTCTTCTCCAGCAGCTTCGCATCAACTCCCTCGCCCTCGGTCTCGTAGTAGGGAATCATGGTGGCGGAGGTGACGTAGCCGATCTTCTCGCCGTTGCGGTAGATCTCCATGCCGTGGCGCATGACGCCGCGGTCCATCAGGGCGATGGGACGGACCCGCCGGGGCAGGTCGATGAGATCCTGGGCGGTGCCGCGCTTCTCGCGGAAGGCGGTCTGGGCGGCAGCCTGCTTCTCCAGGGCCTTGCGGCCGATGAAGTCGCCCTTGGACTTGTCGAAGGAGACGGCGAAGCGGGCCAGGGCCAGGGCGAAGATGGGCATTTCCTTCCCCTCTTCGTCGATGCCCATCTCGTCGCCGTAGAGGGGCAGCATGGCCTCCATGCGGAGGGTGTCCCGGGCGCCCAGGCCGGCGGGCTTGGCGCCCAGCTCCATGAGCCGGTTCCAGGCCCAGTCCGCGTCCTCGTTCTTCATGAAGATCTCGTAGCCGATGGGCTCGCCGGTGTAGCCGGTGCGGGCGACCCAGACCTTGTGGCCTTCCATATCGAGGATGGACAGGTTATTGCGGGCGGGCTTGGTGACCTCCTCGACTCCGGCCAGCTTGGCCAGCATCTTGCCGCTCTCAGGGCCCTGGACGGCGATGGAGATGGTCTCGCCGGTGACGTTGCGGATTTGGCAGTCGTAGTCCTTGACAATGGGCTCGAACCAGGCCAGGTCCTTATCGGTGTTGGAGGCGTTGACCACCAGCAGGAAACGCTCCTCGGAGAACTGATAGAGGTAGGCGTCGTCCACGGCGCCGCCGTTCTCGTTGGGAATGATGCAGTACTGGGCCTTGTTCAGCTCCAGGGCGTTCACGTTGCTGGACAGAACGTGCTGGAGGAACTTGACCCGGTCAGGGCCCTCGATCAGCAGTCTGCCCATGTGGGAGACGTCGAAAATGCCGCAGCACTTCCGGGTGTAGAGATGCTCGGCCACGATCCCGCTGGGATACTGGATGGGCATTTCCCAACCGCCGAAGTCCACCATGGTGGCGCCGGCGGCAACGTGGGCGTTGTAGAGCACAGTGCGTTTGAGTTCGCTCATGGAATTACCTCCTGTGTATTGAAAAATGATGTGCTTTTCGATCAAAAAACGGTGGCACAATCGGCCCCGCGAGAGGCAACTGTGCCACCGTTTGAAGCCTGAGAGATTCCCCGCCGGAGCGGGTTGCACCTACGGCGTGCGCAGCGCGCACTCTACGGCGTTTCGTCCGGACCCGATCCTTTTGCCTGAGAGCTTTTGCGATCCCCTTCGGCGCCGCCGCGGCGGTCTCTCCCGGGTCCTTCATCCGACTGTATTGATTCATGCTGAACCATGCTTTTCCTTTATACAAGTTACCATATCCCACCGCGCATTGTCAAGAATTATTTGGGCAAAGAAACCAATTTTTCATATTGACGCGGACCCCCCGAAGCCTTATAATGGTAGTGCAAAATGGACGATCTGCGGCCCTGCGGCGATTTGAAAATTGAAGGTAGAACGATACTGTAATTATTCATTCGCCCACGCGGCCCCCTGTTCCCTTGCCCCTTTCCCCTTCCCCCACCCTGATCCTTGTTCCCTGATCCCTGATCCCTGAAATGGAGGCGATCCCATGGCGCACAGCTATCAAGAGGTGCTGCGCTGCGGCGCGCAGCTGGCTATGAACGAGGAGCTTCCCCTCTGCCCCGAGGCGGAGGAGGCCCTGCAGAGGCTGATGAGCGGAAACGCTCTGTTTCTGGAAAAGCGGCACAACCCGGCGGAGCTGACGGACCGGATCCGTCTGCAAACGGCCCACGAGGGCCAGCACCCCCGGACGGCGCTGCTCTGCTGCGCCGATTCCCGGGTCCCGCCGGAGCACATCTTCAGCGCCGGGATCGGGGAGCTCTTTGTCATCCGCAACGCGGGCAACGTCGTCTCCCCCGCCGCTCTGGGCAGCCTGGAATACGCCGCGGCCCATCTCCACGTCCCCCTGATTCTGATTATGGGCCACCGGGGCTGCGGCGCCGTCACCGCCGCCCTCCAGAAGCACCAGGAGCCCGGCGCCCTGGGGGCGCTGATTGCCCAGGTCCACCTCGGCATCGGCCACGCACACGACCCCCGGCAGGCCGAGCGCAACAATCTCTGCCACAGCCTGGAGGCCCTGGGCGAGAGCGAGGTCCTGCGGGACCTGGCTGACCGTGGGCGTCTGGCCTTCGCCGGGGCGATCTACGACATCCGCACCGGCGCCGTGGAGCTGCTGATCCACGAAGACTGAAAACGAAAAGGGCGGTGCTGATATGCAGTATCCAAACGCCTGGCGGGGCGTCAGAAAGTTTTATATCGCGGAGCTTCTCGGGCTGATCGCCAACGCCGCCTCAATCCTGCTTCTGATCCTGCTGCGGGTCAACCCGGAGCTTGCCCAGAGCGGCTTCGTGATCGGCCTCGGACTGGCGGCGATCCTGCTCGTGATCCCCGTCCTGCTGCTGATCACCGTCGGCGTCTTTCAGTCCCAAAAGGACGAGCCCCTCTTCCGGAAGGCCCGATTGGCGATCCTTCTCTCCCTGGGCCTCACGGTCCTCGCCTTCAGCGTCGGGAACAAAAGTCCCTTCTATAAGGTCTTCGATCTTCTGGGGGACGCGGCGAATCTCTGCTGCGTGCTCTATCTGATCAAGGGCATCCTGCTCCTTGCCCACCGCCTGAAGAACGCGGCAATCCGAAAAACCGGCGAAGGGCTCTACGGTCTGATCCTGATCGCCGGCTCCGCCGGGATCCTGCTCAATCTCGTCGTCGCCCTCATCCCCAAAACCGGCTCTGCCGGCAGCGTCGTCTCCATGATCCTGACGGGTCTGATCCTGATCCTGGCCGTCCTGGAGTCTGTCCTGCTCCTCGTTTTTTTCAGGCGATCCGCCCTCATGCTCCAGGAAAACCCCGAAGCGAAACGCGATACACAAAAAGCGAAAAACTGACGCGGCTTTCAAATTGCCCATGAACGCCGGAACGAGAATCGGGAGGAAAACGGCATGAAACGTTATCCCAACGCCCTGAAGGGCATCAAAACCATCCACTTGGCCGAGCTCGTCACCCTTCTGCTGACGGTCTGCTCCCTGGGACTGCTGATTCTGGAGCAGCTTGTGGAGGAGCCCGAGAAGCTTTTAGCGCCCTTTACCTGGGGCATTCTGATTCTGGGCCTGGCGGCCCTGGCCCTGGAGCTGGCCGGCATTCTACGGGCGGCAAAGGACGAGGCTCAGTTCAGCAAGGCCAGCTATGGCATGATTCTGGCGCTGATTATGAGCTTTATCGTCCTCTTCATCGGAGAGGGCGAGCTGCTGCGCACCGCCCTGGAGCTTCTGACCATCGTTCCCACGATCTACTGCTCCGTCACGGTCATCCACGCCATTATGAAGCTGGCCCGGGAGCTGGACGACGCCGTCCTGCTGGCCCGGGAGGCAAGTCTGGTCCGGGCGGTGGTCCTGCTCTCCCTGGGGTCCATGGGCCTGGAATTCGTGACGGCCTTTCTCCTGCACGGGGAGGAATACGAGACCCTGCACGCCATCCTCCACACCATGATCCTGACCATGGAGCTGGTGGAGGTCAGCATCTTCCTGGGCTGCACCGGCCAGGCGGAGAAGATGCTGCACCACGCGCACCAAGCCGAGCCGGAATCCGTTTCACAGGAATAACTTGCCAACTGCTTTCCGCAGGGAGGAGATTATTATGAATCAAAACATCGTCAAACGCAACGAGCTCCTGGCCCAGAAGGTGATTAAGGGGCTGGAATCCCGCAACATGAAGGGCTATTTTGCCGCCTCAAAGGAGGAGGCCCTGGAGATCGCCCTCTCTCTGATCCCCAAGGGCAGCTCCGTCGCCATGGGCGGGGCCATGAGCGCCCATGAGATCGGCCTGGTGGAGGCTGTCAAGGGCCCGGACTACAAGTTCATTGACCGGGACGCGGCCCCCGACAAGCGGGCCGCCATGCTGGCCGCCTACGACGCCGACGTGTTCCTCTGCTCCGCCAACGCCATGACCGAGGACGGAATTCTGGTCAACATCGACGGCAACGCCAACCGGGTCTCCGCCATCGCCCAGGGGCCGAGGAAGGTCCTCGTCATCGTCGGCATGAACAAGATCTGCAAGGACGTCGATCACGCCATGAAGCGGGCCCGGAACGTGGCCGCCCCCATCAACGCCCAGCGCTTCGGCCTGAACACCCCCTGCGCCAAGACCGGCTCCTGCATGGACTGCAAGAGCCCGGATACCATCTGCTGTCAATTCTTGATCACCCGCTTCTCCCGGCACAAGGACCGCATCCACGTCATTCTGGTGAATGACAGTTTAGGATTCTGAAAACTCGGACGGCAGGGTGCCGTCCCTACAATATAATAAAAGGAGACAAATTATGACTGTTACCAACGACATCCGTTACATCGGCGTCAACGACCATCAGGTGGACCTCTTTGAGGGGCACTTTGACGTCCCCCTGGGCATGGCCTACAACTCCTACGTGATCCTCGACAGGAAGATCGCCGTCATGGACACCGTGGACCAGAACTTCGGCCGTCAGTGGCTCACCAATCTGGCCGCCGAGCTCGGCGGACGCCAGCCCGACTATCTGGTGGTTCAGCACATGGAGCCCGACCACAGCGCCAACATCGCCCTCTTCCTGGAGACCTATCCCAAGGCGACCCTGGTCTCCTCCGCCAAGGCCTTCCCCATGATGAAGAACTTCTTCGGCACCGAGTATGAGGACCGCCGGATCGTGGTCAAGGAGGGCGACGTCCTGGAGCTGGGCGAGCACGTGCTCCACTTCGTCCAGGCCCCCATGGTCCACTGGCCCGAGGTCATCATGACCTACGACGCCAAGGACAAGGTTCTCTTCTCCGCCGACGGCTTCGGCAAGTTCGGCGCCAACGACGTAGAGGACCCCGAGGGCTGGGACTGCGAGGCCCGCCGCTACTACTTCGGCATCGTGGGCAAGTACGGCGCCCAGGTCCAGGCTGTTCTGAAGAAGGCCGCCAAGCTGGACATCGCGATCATCGCCCCCCTCCACGGCCCCGTGCTCAGCGAGAACCTGGGCCACTATCTCCAGCAGTACAACACCTGGTCCAGCTACGCCACCGAGAGCGAGGGCATCTTCGTGGCCTACACCTCCGTCTACGGCCACACCAAGAAGGCCGTGGAGCTCCTGGTCAGCAAGCTCAAGGAGAAGGGCTGCCCCAAGGTCTCCGTGGCGGACCTGGCACGGGAGGACATGTATGAGTGCGTGGAGGACGCCTTCCGCTACGGCCGCATCGTCCTGGCCACTACCACCTACAACGCCGAGATCTTCCCCTATATGCGGGAGTTTATCGGCCATTTGACCGAGCGCAACTGGCAGAACAAGACCGTGGCCCTGATGGAGAACGGCTCCTGGGCTCCCATGGCCGCCAAGGTCATGAAGCAGCGCCTCGAGGGCTGCAAGAACCTCACGTTCACCGAGACCACCGTCCACATCAAGGGCGGCCTCAGCGCCGAGAGCGAGGCCGAGATCGAGAAGCTGGCCGAGGAGCTCTGCAAGGACTACCTGGCCCAGCACGACGAGACCGCCAACAAGTCCGACCTCACCGCCCTGTTCAAGATCGGCTACGGCCTCTACGTGGTCACCTCCAAGGACGGCGACCGCCACAACGGCTGCATCGTCAACACCGTGACCCAGGTCACCAACACCCCAAACCGCATCGCCGTATGCATCAACAAGGCCAACTACACCCATGAGATCGTCAAAAAGACCGGCATCATGAACATCAACTGCCTGTCCGTGGAGGCCCCCTTCAAGGTCTTCCAGCACTTCGGCTTCCAGTCCGGCCGGAACGTCAACAAGTTCGAGTCCGGCAATCCCCTCTTCTCCGACAACGGTCTGATCTTCCTGCCCAAGTACATCAACGCCTTCATGAGCCTGAAGGTGGAGCAGTACGTGGATCTGGACACCCACGGCATGTTCATCTGCACCGTCACCGAGGCCCGGGTCCTCTCCGACAAGGAGACCATGACCTACAACTACTACCAGGCCAACGTCAAGCCCAAGCCCGAGACCGACGTCAAGAAGGGCTGGGTCTGCAAGGTCTGCGGCTACGTCTACGAGGGCGAGGAACTGCCCGAAGACTTCATCTGCCCGCTCTGCAAGCACCCCGCCAGCGACTTTTCGAAGCTGTAGGCTTGTGACCTGCCCAAAGGCAGTCATGACGTTTTGAGACAAATGGCCCCTCCGTCGGGTTTGACGGGGGGCCTTTTATGCTGGGAATTGCATATTATTGATAGGATCTATAAGAGTACCTTTGGCTCGTCTCAAAATACATGGTATACTTGAGCCGAATCAAATAAAGGCATGTCATCATGGACCGTCAGGGAAAGGCGCAGCAATGATCACG
>CAMVKI010000097.1 GCA_947168005.1 uncultured Clostridia bacterium | reverse complement strand
TGAGCCTGTGCATCATGTGGGGCATGGTCTTCTCCACCCTCTTCAACAAGCGCTACCTCAAACGCCTGGGCAGCGGGGGAGGGAAGAGCGCCGGGGCCTCCGGCTTCGGGGACCGGGCCATGACGGCCATGTTCATCGGCCTGATCTGCGCCTATCTCGGCAGCTACATCGGCGGCTTCGTCTCCGGCGAGGGACGCTTCAGCTTCCGGGGCTCCTGGCTGCCTCTGGCGGTGGTTCTGACCGCCAGCCTTGCCATGGCCGGCTTCGTCTGGCTGGCCGAAAAGAAGAAGCTGGCCTGGGTGGAGAGCTTCTCCATCGCCGGCAGTATGCTCCTGGCAATGGCCTGCGCGGTGCTGCTGGGCGGACTTTAAGAAGGGAGGCGTTTCAGATGAAGGAAGAAAAAACCGTCCTCGCGCCGGAAGCGCTTCCGGCTGCGGACAGTGAAAAGCAGGCCGTCTTCGAGGCCTACAACAAAGGCACCCACCTCTTCGGGCGGATCGCCAGTGTTATCACCCTGGTTCTGCTGCTGGGGGTTCCCTTCGTGATCGGCGGCTACCTTGGGACCGGCCCGGATCTGAAGGCCGCGGGCAGCGGCTTCCTCGCCATCGGCCTGGTCTGGTTCGTCAGCTGCATCGCCGAGTGGCTGGTCTATACCCCCATGCTGGGGGCCGGCGGCGGCTACCTGGCCTTTATCACCGGCAATCTGATCAACATGAAGATCCCCTGTGCTGTCAACGCCAGGGACATTGTGGGCGTCAAGGCGGGCACCCCGGAGAATGAGATCATCTCCACCCTCTCCATTGCCACCTCCTCCCTGGTGACGATCCTGGTGCTGGCCCTGGGCGTGGCCCTGCTGATCCCCCTCCAGCCTCTGCTCCAGTCTCCGGCTCTGGCCCCGGCCTTTGACAACGTGGTCCCGGCCCTCTTCGGGGCCATGGCCTACAAGTACTTCCGCCGGAACCTGGACGTTGCGGCCCTGCCCCTGCTGGTCATGAGTCTGCTCTTTATCCTGATCCCCGGCCTGATCTCCTCCACCAGCTTTATGATCCTGCCCAGCGGCGCCCTGGCCATCGCCCTGGCCTGGCTGAAGTATAAGAAGGCGGGAGGCGGGAAGCAATGATGTGGGTCGTCTACGTTCTCCTGGGCCTGCTGGCCCTGGTCCTGCTTCTGCTCCTGATCGCCGTGCTCCGGACCCTGCTGGCGGGGCATAAGGTTTCAACCTACAAGCCCGACCCGGACCCGGAGCGGGCGGAGCGCTATGCCAAAGCCCTCTCCCGCATGGTGCGCTGTGAGACCGTTTCCGTCCCCGGGGAGGACCGGCGGGAGAAATTCCTGGGCTTCCACCGGCTCCTCGAGGAGCTCTTTCCCCTGGTCCACGCGAAGCTGGAGAAGAGCGAGATCGACGGAAACCTGCTGTTTTGCTGGAAGGGCGCGTCCTCGGAGCGGCCCGTCGTGCTCATGAGCCACCAGGACGTGGTCCCGGCGGAAGGAGAGTGGTCCCACGGGCCCTTCTCCGGCGAGCTTGCCGAGGGCAAGGTCTGGGGCCGGGGCAGCGCCGATACAAAATGCTCCGTCTTCGCCTTCTTCGAGGCCGTGGAGGAGCTGCTGGCGCAGGGCTGTGTACCGCCCCAGGACGTCTGGCTCTCCTCCTCCTGTACCGAGGAGTGGGCCGGCCCCGGCTGTCAGAAGCTGGTGGACGAGCTGAAGCGCCGGGGCGTGAAGCCCTGGCTGGTCTGTGACGAGGGCGGCGGTATCATCACGGACCCCATCGCGGGTATTCCCGGGAACTTCGCCATGATGGGCGTCTTCGAGAAGGGCAAGGCCGACGTGAAGTTCACGGCCCGCTCCTCCGGGGGCCATGCCAGCGCGCCCCCTGCTCACAGCCCCATCGCCCGGCTGGCCGCCTTCGTGGACCGGGTGGAGCGGCATTCGCCCTTCAAAAAAGCCTTCGAGCCCGAGGTCCGGGCCATGTTCACCCGGCTTTCCCCCTACGCCGGCTTCGGCCTGCGACTGCTCTTCGGGAACATCTGGCTCTTCGGCCCTCTGCTGAAGCTGGTTATGCCCAAGCTCTCCGCCCAGGCGGGAGCCCTGCTGAAGACTACCGTGGCCTTCACCATGCAGTCCGGCTCTGACGCCTGCAACGTCCTGCCCCAGGAGGCGACGCTCTGGGCCAACCTGCGCTTCATCCCCCACCAGGGCATGGAGGAGAGCCTGGGGCTCATCCGGGCGCTCGCGGCGAAATACGGCCTGGAGACCGAGGTCCGGGCCGCCAGCGATTACACGCCCGCCACGGACATTCACGGCGAAGCCTGGCAGTACGTGACCCGGACCGTGGAGCAGAGCTTCCCCGGCCTGCCCGTCTGCCCCTACGTCATGACCGGCGCCACCGACGCCCGCTTTTACCAATCCATCTGCGACAGCGTGATCCGCTTCGCCCCGGTGATCTACGGCCCGGAGCAGATGAAGGGCATGCACGGCGTCAACGAGAACCTCGAAGCCAACTGCCTCCCCGGCGCCGTGGATTTCTACAAAAACCTGATTCAAGGCCTCGAATAACACAACGCCCTGCGAAGCTTTTTCGGCTCGCAGGGCGTCATTTTTTACTCGTTCAGGATCGGCGACAAAAGGGCCAGATCCTCCTCGGAGCAGAATTCCAGCAGCTCCGGCCGGAGGATCTCCGGGGCAGGGAAGTGGGCGGCCACCTCGGCAAGCGCCTCGGCGTCCCGGAAATCAGAGGGGCTGAATTCGAATTTTCTCCCGGAGGCGGTCAGAACCACATAGCAGGAGACCCCGCCCCGGTCCAGGGCAGTCAGCTTCAGCTCCAGCGTGTCGTCCTCGCTGTGCTCGAAGGTCCTGGGGATCGTCGAGACCCAGCGGGCGGACTGCACGGAGCCGTCGGGCTGAAGCCGGTTCTTGGGAACCAGACAGAAGCAGAAGGACCATACGACGAGGAGGAAGAGGACGAGGACGAACCAGCGCCATTCCCGGTTTTCCTTCTCCTTCCGTGCCTTCCGGGCGATTCGGCGCTCCTCCCGCTCCCGCTTGGGCCCCAGCAGGGGATAGATCTCCTCCTGGACCGAGCTCCGTCCATAGTGGTGCTCCGGAATGCCCCAGATGGGCTGGCTTCGGTAGAGATGGGCGAAAACCGCGTATAAGATGAAGAAAAGGATCAAACCGAGCGTAACGCCCAGAAGGAGCTGCGTCGGCGTGTTGTACAGCGCGACGGCCCCGTTGGCCAGCAGCCACTTGATCCGCAGCCGCCGGTAGAGCCAGCAGGACCCTGCGGCGGTCAGAAAGGCCAGGACCCCCAGCAGGACCCAGACCGCCTGATCCCGCTTCGTCATGGGAGGCGGCATACGTCTCTTGGGCGGATGGAGGGGCTGGTATTTGTTTTGTTTGCTGCGTGTTTTGTGTTTCATATCAGTTTACTATTTTCTCCCAACTATGGAATTATAAACGGCTCCAGCAGCTGCTGAAACTCATTCCAATATGGCGGGAATTGATTCAGACCGGAATACTCACGTTCCTTCTGCTTGGAGAATTGCACCTTCAGGTGCCAGGCTTCTCCGTCGCAAACATCTGGATCTTCATAATGCGGTTCCCAATCATTCAAATACAGGTCATCAAATAAAGCGGTTACAAGGGAATCCCATCTTCTTTTTGCAATTGTGTATTCCCGTTCAAAGGGCAGATTGTCCGTTTTACCCCACCCCCTTGCTTTTACAACAGCACCATGTTCCGATTTGATGATTGTAATCTTAGGTGGAAGTTGCAGCAACGTAAATGCAACTCTCGAGTACTCGATACCAATCACGTCGTTCACAGCTGCAATTACTGTTTGACCAATAATGATTTGCGCCGGGGCTCCAAACTTCTTCCTGCACGAGTTGCAGTATCGTTTGGCTGCATCTTTCTGTTCTCTTCGTACACCGAGGTGGATAATACCAGTATCAGCCGCTTCCCGGAGGGTGTTGTCAACCGAAGACCAGCCCCGGATAATTCGTGCAGTATCCATACTGCCGCATCGCGGACATTTGACGCGGGGAACTCGGATTAGTTCTTCCAGACTTTTTCCATCCGTTCTTCGGAAAAGTGAATCCTGAAAGATTTCCAGATGCTTGATTACCTCCTCATAGATTGTCTCATCGTCATAAAGGAGATAAACGTCATGCGGGATGAATGACCGAATGGAAATATCTCTGAAAAGCGCAGCAGAAAATGCGTCAAGCTCAGCATACTCTGAAGTGAATACGGCAGGCTCCGAGGCCGGGATCGAACGCAGCACGCGATCCTTCCATGCAATAGTCTGACGCCACGCCGATGCTTTTGCTCCAAAGAAAATAAAGCTTTGACAGCCGGCGAGCAGCAGCTGAAGGGCTTGCTTCTCGATAAACTCCAGGTCGTCTGTGTGCTGCACAATGAAATAACAGGAAAAAGTATGGCCACACTTCAAATCGAATTTCCCATATAAGAGATCCGCACTGTACAGATTGTTCCGAAGCTTTTTATATCCTGACATATCTGCCTCCCACAATTTTCATAAGAAAAGTGTATCAGGTCCTGGACCTCCAGCCGCAGCCAACTCGGGAAAAATTTCTATAGAAATCTGTTGGTGTAATCTACTGCATGCCGGATTTTTCATGCATTCTCCCATGTGCTTGAAAAACAAAAGCCCCCGAATAATCGGAAGCTTCTGTAAAGAGAATCGGTGTAGGGGATCAGCGCTTGGAGAACTGAGG
Source organism: uncultured Clostridia bacterium (assembly GCA_947168005.1). GTDB lineage: Bacteria > Bacillota > Clostridia > Oscillospirales > Oscillospiraceae > JAFRPC01. The sequence goes on along the minus strand of CAMVKI010000097.1, from coordinate 4,093 downwards.
TGCGCGGCGGGCGGCCTTCAGACCGTACTTCTTGCGCTCCTTCATTCTGGGGTCGCGGGTCAGGAAGCCGGCGGCCTTCAGCTGGGCGCGGAACTCGGGGTTGACGTCCAGCAGAGCGCGGGACACGCCGTGACGGATGGCGCCGGCCTGGCCGGTGACGCCGCCGCCTTCGACGGTGCAGATGATGTCAACCTTGTTGATCATGCCGGTGGTGTTCAGGGGCTGGCGAACGATGAGCTTCAGGGTCTCGAGGCCGAAGTACTCGTCGATGTCGCGGCCGTTGATGGTGATGGAGCCGGTGCCGTTCTCATACACGCGGACTCTGGCGACGGAAGCCTTGCGGCGGCCGGTGCCGTAGTGGTAAGGTCTCTTGCTCTCGTACATTCTTCGTTACCTCCTTAGTCCTGGGTCCAGGCTTCGGGCTTCTGAGCGGCGTTCTTGTGCTCGGCGCCCTTGTACAGCTTCAGCCGAGTCATGGCGTTGCGGCCGATGGAGTTCTTGGGCAGCATACCCTTGACAGCCAGCTCCATGGCGAAGTCGGAGCGGGACTCCATGAGCAGACGGTACTTGGTCTCCTTGAGACCGCCGATCCAACCGGAGTGACGGCGATAGTACTTGTCCTCGAGCTTCTTGCCGGTGAGGACGGCCTTGTCGGTGTTGATGATGATGACGTAGTCGCCGCAGTCAACGTTGGGGGTGAAATCAACCTTGTGCTTGCCGCGGAGCAGGTTGGCGGCGATGACGGCGGTACGGCCCATGGGCTTCCCGGCGGCGTCAATGACGTACCACTTGCGTTCCACGGTCTCTTTCTTTGCCATAGTAGTGGACATGATGGTTCCTCCGTAGATGTTGTTATATACATTTTATTTGACAAATTCACGCTGCGCGGGTACAATAATCTCAACCGCGCTCGCCTTTTATAACATATTTATTTCCGCTTGTCAACTGAATTTTTGCAGAAATTGATTTTGCTTCAGAAGAACTTTGAAAATCTCTGTTTTTCTCGCTTAATCTCTCGAATTCTCGCATTCATTTTTCAAGATTGTTCAAGCTTAGGAAGGTGATCCTATGCAGCGAATGCTCTCCCTGTTCCGCTCCTGCGTGGACGACTACGATATGATACAGGAAAACGACCGGATTGCCGTCGGCGTCTCCGGCGGGAAGGACTCCCTGACCCTTCTCGTCCTGCTGGCGGAGCTGAAAAAGTTCTATCCCCGGCCCTTTACGTTGGAGGCCTTCTCTGTGGACATGGGTCTGGGCGGCATGGACTTTTCTCCCGTGGCGGCGCTCTGTGACAGGCTGGAGCTGCCCTTCCACAAGATCGAGACCCAGATCGGCCCGGTGCTCTTCGAGCATCGGAAGGAGAAGAACCCCTGCTCTCTCTGCGCCAAGATGCGCCGGGGCGCCCTGGGAAAGGCCATCACCGAGGCGGGCATCCGCAAGATCGCCCTGGGCCACCACCGGGACGACGCGGTGGAGACCTTCCTGATGTCTCTGATCTACGAGGGGCGGATCTCCTGCTTTGAGCCCGTAACCTACCTGGACCGCAGCGGCGTCACCCAGATCCGGCCCATGCTCTACATCCCCGAGCAGGCGGTCCGCCACTTCGCGGAGAAGTACGAGCTGCCCGTGGTCCACAACACCTGCCCCGCCGACAAGCACACCAAGCGGGAGGAGATCAAGGACCTGGTCTACGAACTGAACGGCAGATACCCCGGCCTGAAGGATAAGGTCTTCGGGGCCATGCAGCGTTATCCCTTAAACAACTGGGAAACGAAGGCAATAGATAAGTAATAAGGAATAAGTAAGAGGTAAGAAGTCGGCTGATTCCAACTTCTTACCTCTTTTGCCTTGGCTTGCCCTGTTACTGGGCGGCAGGCGTCACGTCCGCTACCACATACCAATCATCATCCATCTTTTCCAGGGCAATCCTGTCTTCCCGCTGGGTGAAGACGCCGTTTCGGAACTCACAGACTTGCGCTGTCCAGCTCCCGTCCTCATTTTCCTCCAGGGCTGTCAACCGTGTCAGGGCCTGGTTCTTCTGCGGCACATGATACATCAGCGCGTTATCCTTGCCGCTCAGAAAATAACCGGGCAGAAAGCGGCTTGCTTGGTCCATTGTCATGAGGCCCAGCAGAATATTAAACATCTCCGACAGGTCAACAGAGGTTTGGACCCATCCGTCCTCCTCGTCCTGCGCGTCGATTTCGTCGTCCTCATAGCCAAGATAGTGCAGAAAGCTCTCCGGATTGTAGGCCCTTGCGTTGCGGAGCCGGTAGTACCAATAAATCTCATAGGCAGGGCTCTCTTCATCCTCCGGTATGAACACCGGAGGAAGCAGGTCCTCCGGGCAGGGAGGACAGTATTGTTTCGCAAAGTCTGTAACATATTCCGTGTGATGCTCCAGCATCCAGGCGTCGGACACGCCGAAATACCGATAGTCAGCCGGGGAATCTCCCTCGTCCCAGGTGGAATCGAATTGATAATACGCTCCGTTGATCCGGGCGATATTCCAAATGTGATGGTCCGGCGAATCGCCCATATTGATATAACCCCGAAGGGTGAAGCATTCGATCCCGGCCAGGTTTGCCATTACATAGAGCGCCTCCGTATATCCGGCGCAGACCGTTTTCTTCCGTACCAGCGCGTCGTAGAGCAGACACCAGTTTTGCTGTGTATAATAATCGTCGTAATCGTAGCGCACATTGTCGGTCAGATACTGATAAAGGTACAGCATCTTTTCTTCTTCATCCAGACCCTTCGGCATGGCGTCCACGATGCGCTTTGCCTCGTCAACACCCTGCTGATAGGATTCCGAAAGCCCACGCGTCTCCATGCCGCCCAGGGTAACCAGGAGAAAAACCAGGGTCCTGCCATCGTCCTGCGGAAAGCTCTGAATCTCCAGAGCGCCGGGCGCTCCGGTTCCGTTGATATTAAAGGTCTGCGCAAGAAAGGAAGCAGCCTCTTGCATGGTACCGTAATTAAACTGACTGGTGGGAATACAGAAGCGGCTGAAGCCCTGCGCCATGGCGTAGTCCAGAACCGGAAGGAGACCTTCCACCAGAGCCTCGGGCATGAACTGCTCGAAATAGCGGGTGCGGGGCAGATACTCCGGCTGCCCGGCATAGATCTCCGCCAGGGGGACGTTGACGACCTCCAGGCCCTCGTCGCCCTTGTTCCGCAGAAAGGCAACGTTGTCCGCGTCCACGACGCCATCCGGGACTTTGCTTGTACGAAAGGCCCTGGACCACGGAATCGACGGGAGCGCCGGATCCGGTTTCGCAGGAAGGGTATCCGTCGCGGCAGCGCTTTCCCTCGCTGCCGAATCGGTCTGCGCGATTTTGGCTGCCTCCGAGGACCCGGCAGGAAGGGGAAGAGGCTTTATCCCGCAGCCCGCAAACAGGCCCAGCACAAGCAGAAGAGCCAGAAGTACGGCGAGAGTCTGCTGCATTTTCATCCCGAATCAATCCTTTCTCATCTATAACCGATACGCTGTTTTCAATAATTCTTTCCTGCTTTTCGGTTTCCTCAGAAAACACCGCAGGGGCGGGCGTTTACTGCTCGTCCTTCACGATGGCAATATGCAGCTCGTCCAGCTGCTTCTGGGTCACCGTGCCGGGGGCGTCCATCATGACGTCCTGGGCGTTCTTGTTCATGGGGAAGGGGATGACCTCGCGGATGGTGTCCACGCCGGCCAGGAGCATGACCATGCGGTCTACGCCGGGGGCCACGCCGGCATGGGGAGGCGCGCCGTAGCAGAAGGCGTTGTACATGGCGGGGAACTTGGCCTTCACGTCCTCCTCGCCCAGGCGGACGAACTCAAAGGCCTTGATCATGATCTCGGGGTCGTGGTTCCGCACCGCGCCGGAGGAGAGCTCCACGCCGTTGCAGACGATGTCGTACTGCTGGGCCAGGATGCTCAGAGGGTCGATCTCGCCGCGCTCGGCCTTCAGCAGGGTCTCCAGGCCGCCCTCGGGCATGGAGAAGGGGTTGTGGCAGAATTCCAGCTCGCCGCTCTCCTCGCCGATCTCATACATGGGGAAGTCCACGATCCAGCAGAACTCGTAGCGCTCCTTGTCGAAGTGGCCGGGGC
>CAMVKI010000096.1 GCA_947168005.1 uncultured Clostridia bacterium | reverse complement strand
TCGTCCCGCAGGACCCGGCCGTAGGGCAGGTACTCCTCGCAGGTGCCGGAGAGCATGGTGCAGGCGGCGCCGTGCTCGGCGTGGAAGGCCAGCAGGCCCTGGTAGACCTCCTTCTTCAGCAAAGGCATATCGCCGTAGCAGACCAGAACGGTGCCGTCGAAGTCCTTCAGGTGCTCCCGGGCGCACATGACCGCGTGGCCGGTGCCGAGCTGGGGATCCTGAACCGCGTGGGGATAGCCGGGGAAGGCCGCGAAGACGGCCTCGCGCATATAGCCGCCCACCAGGACCGTGTCGGCGGCGGGGATGAAATCGAGGGCCTTCAGAACGTAGTGCAGCAGGGGCTTGCCGCAGGCCTGGCGCAGGACCTTGGGCAGATTGTTGGCTTCGGACATCATGCGGGTGCCCTTTCCGGCGGCCAGAACAACAGCTTTGATTTTCATGGTATTCACTCCTGAATTCTCTATATATTCCGCACGGCGGAGATTCCCGCCGCTTCATAGAGTATAAGGGATTTCGTCAAAAAAAGCAACTACTATTTCAAATTTGGCGTTTACAAAACGCTGCAGCCGGGATATAATAGAGAAAAACTGCGATAGAGGTAATGCGCATGATCACCTTTGAAAACGACTATTCCTGCGGGGCGCATCCGAAGGTTTTGGAGCGCCTGATCGAGACCAACCTGATCCCCCAGCCGGGGTATGGGTTTGACTGCTTCTCCGAGCGCGCCCGGGAGAAAATTCGGGCGGCCTGCGGCTGCCCGGAGGCGGAGATCTATTTCCTCTCCGGCGGCACCCAGACCAACGCCGTGGTGCTGGCCTCCCTGCTGAAGCCCTGGGAGGGCGTGATCGCCGCCCAGACCGGCCACATCCACGTCCACGAGGCCGGGGCCCCCGAGGCCCTGGGGGCCAAGGTCCTGGCCCTGCCCGAGCACGCCGGCAAGCTGGACCCCGGCGAGCTGCGGCTTCTCGCCGCCACCCTGCTGGCCGACGAGAACGTGGAGCACATGGTCTACCCCGGCGCCGTCTATATCTCCCACCCGACGGAGTGGGGCACCCTCTACAGCCGGGCGGAGCTGGAGGAGATTTCCGCGATCTGCAGGGAATTCGGGATGCGGCTCTATCTGGACGGGGCCCGGCTGGCCTACGGCCTGGCGGCGAGGGACACGGACGTGGACCTGCCCCTGCTGGCCTCCCTCTGCGACGCCTTCTACATCGGCGGGACCAAGTGCGGGGCCCTCTGCGGCGAGGCCGTGGTCTTCCCCCGGCAGGCCCCGGCCCACTTCGTCAACTTCATCAAGAAGCACGGGGCCCTGATGGCAAAGGGGCGGCTCTGCGGGGTCCAGTTCGACGCCCTCTTCACCGACGGGCTCTATTGGGAGATCGGGCGGCAGGGCGTGGAGCAGGCCGAGGCGCTGAAAAAGCTGCTGGCAAAGCACGGCGTCCCCTGCTTTATGGACACCCCCACCAACCAGCAGTTCGCCATCCTCGAAAACGGGCGCTATCAGGCCCTGCGGAAGAAGGTCCCTCTGAGCTTCTGGTCCAACCCGGACCCGGCGCACACGGTGGTCCGCTTCGCCACGGCCTGGTACACCACCGACGAATATCTGGAGGAGCTGGACAAGCTCCTGTAGACGCAAAAAGGCTCCCCGCCGCAGACGCGGCGGGGAGCGCTTTTTGTGCCTACAGACCGAAGCGGTACAGGGTCCGGCTGACCCACTCCTTCCCGGCCCGGAGGACCGTGGAGGGGAAGCTGGGATGGTTGAGGGCGTCGGGGAAGGCCTGGGTCTCCAGGCAGAGGCCCTGGCGGCGTCTGTAGACGGCCCCTTCCTTGCCGGGCAGACCGTCGGGGATATAGTTGCCGGTGTAGAACTGGACGCCGGGGCGGTCCGTGTAGACCGTCATCCGGATCCCGCTCTCGGCGGCCCAGACCTGGGCGGCGGGGCGGAAGGGGTTCTCGCCGTCGCTGTCCACAACCCAGTTGTGGTCGAAGCCCCCGGCCTGGCGGAGCTGGTCCAGCTCGGCGTCGATCCGGTCCCCGATCCGGGTGGGCTTGGTCAGGTCCATGGCGCTGCCGGCGACGGCCCGGATGGCTCCGGTGGGGATGGAGGCCGCGTCGGTGGGGGTATAGCTCTTGGCGTAGAGCTGGACCCGGTGGTCCAGAACGGAGCCGCTGCCGTGGCCGTCCAGGTTGAAATAGCTGTGGTTGGTCAGATTGCAGAGGGTGTCCCGCTCCGAGACGGCCCGGTACTCGATCAGCAGATCGGCGCCGTCAAGCCAGTAGGTCACGGCAACGTTCAGGTCTCCGGGGATGCCGCCCAGGCCGTTGGGGTGGGTGCAGAGCAGGGTCACGGCCTCCTCGGAGACCGCCAGGACCTCCCAGAGCTTCCGGTCCAGGCCGGCGGCGCCGCTGTGCAGGCTGTTGGGCCCGTCGTTGGCGTCCAGGCGCAGGGTTTTCCCGTTCAGCGGGCAGGCCGCGCCGCCGATGCGGTTGGCGTTGGGGCCGACGGTCGCGCCGAAATAGCAGTCGTGCCGGATATATTCCTCCAGGGTATCGAAGCCCAGGACCACGTCCAGGGGCTTCCCGCTCCGGTCCGGGACCCGGAGGGCCCGGAGCGTGGCTCCGTAAGTCAGGACCTCGCAGGCCAGCTTGTCGCTCGCCAGCCGGATACATTCCACGTTTTCGCCGTTGATTGTTCCGAATACCATATTTGATTTCCTCCTGATTTCTGTTGCCTTGTTCGTGGGGGGGAGGGGCCGGCAGATTGCCGGCACTACAGCAGGGCCGGCAGATTGCCGGCGCTACAGCGGGGCCGGCAGATTGCCGGCGCTGCAGGCTCTTAAATGACCGCCAGCACGTACTTGCACCAGAGGCGGCGCAGGATGCCGGAGCGGGCAAGACGGGTCTTCTGCTGCTCGTAGACCTGGCGCAGGAAGGCGAGCTCGTCTTCGTCCAGCTCATGCTGGCTGTAGGCCGCCTTGCGGGCCAGCTCCTCCGCCTCGGGCGGGATGATGCTGTCGATCCGCTTTTGCAGGCGCAGGATATACCGGTAGAGCAGCCGGGCGCGGTCATTGGGCTTTGCCCGCCGGATACGGCGCTCCCGCAGCCGCAGAATCAGCGTCCGCCGTCCGAGAATCAGAATCAGGCCGACGAGTATCCAGATGCCGGTCAGCTCCTTCGGATCCACCCACCGCTGTGTTTCGCCGGAATCGGGAGTAACAGGAGCGTCGGGCTCCGTCTGCGCGGGCTCGGTGGTTTCCGGGCTCTCGGTGGGTGCGGTGGTTTCGATGGGCTGGGGCTTCGTGACCTCAGGGGCGGGCGTCGTCTCCGCTTCCGCGGCGGTGGAGGCCGCCGTTTCCGTCTCGGCGGGGCTGCCGTCGGGATCGAGGATTCCCGAAAACTCCGTGGCGTAGTCCGGAGTGGGCTCGACCACGATCCAGCGGCCCCCGGTCCAAATCTCCACCCAGGCGTGGGCCTGAAGCGTCGAGACGCTGACGCGCTCGCCGGCCCTGGCCTGGCAGACATAGCCGGAGACGTAGCGGCTGGGGATTCCCAGGGCCCGGAGCAGGGCGGTACAGGCGGAGGCGAAGTGGACGCAGTAGCCCTCCTCGGCCTCGTTGAGGAACCACTCGCAGAAATCCGGCGCGTCCGCGGGCATTTGCTCCGGGTTCCGGCTGTATTTGGCGGTCTCGGAGACCAGGCGGGCGGCCTGGCGCGCGATATACTCCTCCTGCGTCGCGGAATCGTCCGCGCCGCCGCCGGGAATGTTGAGGTATGCGCCGGAATTCGCAGCGAACAAGGATCCGAGGTCTCTGGAGCCCTCCTGGGCCTCCCACCAGGCCAGAACCGCCGTTCCGGTCCTCTCCGGAATGCGCAGACAGTTTTCCCGGACCCAGGCGTCGTAGGCCTCGTCGAATTCGACGGGCTCCGCTCCGGTCCGGAAGCGCATGGAATAGCGGTCGATGTCGCCGCTGTTCTCGATGTAGGCGTCGCCCACGAGGGTGCCGCCGGGCAGCGCAGTGAGCTGATAGGTGGTGTAGAGCGTGCCCTCGACATGGTGGGTCTCAATGCTGAGCTCCGCGCTGTCGTAGCGGTTCAGGTAGGGGAAGGCCGCGTTCCGGCTGCCGTTCCACAGGGCGCCGCGGCTCCAACTGCTGCCGTCAAAGTCCATGTAGCTCGACCCGCGCAGATAGAGATAGCTCGTCTCGGAGGCGGTGACGTAGAGCGCGGGGTCCGCTCGGTTTGGCAGGGCGCTGAGTTTGTCCAGGTCCACCTCCTCGGGGTTGCCGTAGAGGCCCGCGTTGATGTTGCCGATGTTGTTCTGCTCTTCGTGCCAGCGCTCCAGCTTCTTGTTCAGGTCGTCCCAGGTGAAGGGCGATTGAAAGTCCTTTTGATCGGGCAGGAAGAGCAGCAGCAGACCCAGCAGCGCCGCGGACACCAGGGCGGAAAGCAGGATCGCCTTGCTGTGCTCCCCCGTGGACCGCCGCCGCGCGGACTGGCTGAAGGCCTGGGTCAGGATGGAAAAGGCCACCGCCAGTATGGGCAGACGGGCGGGAAGGGTATTCGCCAGAACGAAGCAGGCCGCCACCCCGGGCAGGATCGAAAACGCCGCGGGGGTCGTCCGCTTCCAGAGGCGGACGGACAGCGCGCAAAAACAGGTCTCGAAGCAGGCCAGCACCGCAATCCCGACGCCGGCCGCCTCCGGCGTACAGGGCTCCTTGGGCAACAGGCGCAAAAGCCAGCTGTATCCGTAGCCTTCCGTATACTTCTGGATGAGAGACGCCCAGAGGCTGCGCAGGCCCTCGATCAGCTCCGCCCGGAAGAGCCAGCCCACAAGCAGGAGCAGGCCCAGGACGCCGAGGGCGTAGTATTTCCCGCTCTTGCCTTGAAACAGCAGGCAGCAGACCAGGGCCAGCGCCGGGACCAGAATCGGAACCAGGGCGGGCATCCGGAGCTCAAAGGCCTCCGCCGTGGTCAGACAGTACAGGGAGCCCAGAACGCCGATGCAGATCAGAATCCAGTCCGACAGGAGCCGGAAAAGCAGATCGTTTTTCTTCATGCGCCGCTCCCCCCTTCCCGGCCCACGGGGCAGATCCAGTCGGCCTTGACCGGCAGGGGCCAGGGCAGATCGGCGGAGCGCTCCGGCGCAAGGCAGGCCTCCCGCAGGGCCTTCAGGCTGTCCTCCTCCGTCGCGGCGGGCTCCTCCCGCAGCTCCTCGCCGTTCATCCAGACGATGCTGTGGTCCACGCCGTTATGCAGCAGCCAGCGAGAGAGCCAGCGGAGATTGCCCAGAGTCTCGGCCCGGCTCACGGCGCCCCGGGGCGTCCGCACCGCCAGAATGACCCGGCGCCGGACGGGCTCCAGGGCCTCGCGGACAACAAGATCTTCGGTCTTCAGCGAGAGCTTCCAGTGGATATCCTTTACCGGGTCGCCGGGACGGTAGACCCGATGGTCGTGCTGCTCGGCGGCGCCGCCGCCGGGCTTGGGCTTCATTTGCATCTGGAGAAACTGCTCCAGCCGGGGCATGGGCTCCGGCTGGCGCTCCGGCGGCAGGATCGCCATGGGCTCCAGCTTCGGCAGCTTCATGGGCAGACGAAAGAGCCCCAGGGCGTCGTACACCCGACCCCGGAGAAATTCGGCGGCCAGAAAGCCGCATTCGTCGGTAGGCAGGGCCAAAAGGCCGTCCTCCCGGGACAGACGGCTGAGAAAGCGCAGATCCTTCTCCCTGTCGCGGGTGCGGAGGTTCAGCCGAATCTGCACCTCGGGCAGGGGCAGCAGCCGCCAGGCGTTGAGCCGAAGGCGGAGGGAGGCCTTGGCCCCCTGCTCCACCGTGTCGGCCATGGCCGCCTCCAGCCGACAGCGCAGCATGGCAGGCAGAGACAGCAGCAGACTCACCAGGGGCAGCACCATCATCAGAACCAGCAGCACCCAGGCATACCAGTTGGAGGGCTGGTCCGCGGTGGCGAAATAGAACACGGTGCTCAGGACCAGCAGGCCCGCATAGAGCAAGCGATTGACAGCCATGGGCCTACACTCCCGGCGCGGGAATCTGCTTCAGCAGGGCCGTGAGGAGCTGCTCCTCCCGGATGCCCTGGGCCTGGGCGTCCGCCGTCAGCAGGAGCCTGTGGGCCACGGTGCCGGCGAAAACCGTCTGGATGTCGTCGGGGATCACATAGTCCCGGCCGTTCATAAAGGCCGCCGCCCGGGCCATGGCAACCAGGGCCAGGGTGGCCCGGGGACTGGCGCCGCGCTGGATCTGCGGATGGTTCCGGGTCTGGGCGATCAGGGAGACCGCGTAGTTGACCACGGTGTCCTTGACGTAGACCGAGGCCACGGCCTTCTGCATGGCCGCCAGCTCCGCCCGGGTGACGATCCGGGCCACGGTGTCGAGCGGGTTGACGCCGCCCTGGCGGGCCAGAACCATGTCCCGCTCGTCCTTGGGCTTGGGGTAGCCGATGGAGAGGCGGACCGTGAAGCGGTCCATCTGGGAATCCGGCAGAAGCTGGGTGCCCGCGGCGCCGGTGGGATTCTGGGTGGCGATGACCACAAAGGGCCGGGGCAGGACGTGGGTCACGCCGTCCACCGTGACCTGCCCCTCCTCCATGGCCTCCAGGAGGGCGGACTGGGTCCGGGAGGTAGCCCGGTTCAGCTCGTCGGCCAGGAAGAGGTTGCAGAGGATGGCGCCCTTCTGATAGATCATCTTGCCGCTCTGCTTATCGTAGACGGAGTAGCCCGTGATGTCCGAGGGAAGCACGTCCGGATTGAACTGCACCCGGCCATAGTCCAGATCCAGGGCCCGGGAAAAGGCCAGGGCCATATTGGTCTTGCCCACGCCGGGGATGTCCTCCAGCAGGACGTTTCCCTCGGCGAGAATGGTCATCAGAACCCAGACCAGGACCTGGTCCTTGCCCTGGACTGCCTTCCGCAGCTCGGCGATAATCTTTTGAATGATGTTCATAGGCTGATTCCCCTTTTTGCGGCGTTCAAAACGCGGATACTTCTGTAAATTAGACGAATAATAGCAGAGATTGTTTCATCAATCTCTGCTATTATACAAGATTTTTTGCGGATGTGCAAGCCCCGGCGGGGAATTCGGGAAAATTACCCCGCAGCGCGGGCGCCGGGCTCACTCGCCGACGGTATGGGGCGTCAGGCCCCGGAAGACGGCCAGCCTGGCGGCCTCGTCCACCTCCGTACCGTCGCCGGTACAGAAGCTCAGACGCAGGGGGGTCCCGTCGGGGGCGGCAAAGCTCCAGACCTCCTCCCAGACCGGCTTTCCGTCGAACTCGCCCGCCGCAGTGAGAACGGTGATCTTCGTGCCGTCCACGGTCCGTTCCGCAGTCTCGTACCGGTCCAGGCGGACCGTCGGGCCCTCGTCCGCCGGGTCCTCGGTCTCCTCCGGGCTCGTCTGCTGCCTGGGATCGTGGAGCTCGTAACCGGGGTTCTGCTCCAGGGCGATCTCGCTCTCCCCGTTGGAGAACCGCTGACCGCCGGAGAGCCCGGCCTTTGCGGCCGTCAGGACGCCGTTCCAGCTTTGGTCACAGGCGTCGGCGGTGGTCAGCAGGCCCTTCCAGGTCTCGGTATAGCCCTCCGGCGTCCAGCTCAGCGCCCAGAGGGTCCGGCCCCGCAGACCGATGGCGTCGTAGAACGCCTCCTCCGTCACGGGGGCGACGGAGGCCAGGAAGGCCTCCCGCTCCGTCTGGGGCACGGCCTCGTTGAAGGAGGCGTGGAAGAGGTAGTGCCGGGCCTCGTCCAGCCAATAGTACCAGGCCGTATCCCCTGCGGCGGAGCGGCGGGTCATGGTCCAGCAGCCCATGCCGTTCAGCTCCAGGGTCCCCTGCTCCAGCTCCTTCGGGTCGATGCCCTCGAAGGCGGTCAGCGGGTGCTCCCGCCCGTCGGGCCGCAGGGGGATCTGGCCGAAGCTGATCGCCCCCTGGGAGCCGTCGGGGGCGGTCCAGGCCCAGGTCAGGCGGTCGCTCCATTCCACGGAGGCGGCGGTCAGGGCGGCGCCCTCGGGCAGGGCCCTGGGCAGATAGAGGACCTCCAGGCGGCCGGGGGCGTCCTCGGCAGCGGGGTTTTCCTCCAAAGTCAGGGAAAAATAGCTGTCGTCGAGGTTGTCTGGCTGCCAGTCGTCGATTCTGATTTTCGGGGTGAGGACCGTCACCGCCGCGAAGACCGTCCCCGCCAGCAGGGCGACGGCGGCGGCGACCAGGGCGATGCGGCGCAGGGGACGGAGATTGCGGGATCTCGCGCTTACGGTCTCCCGGGCCTCGTCCAGCAGAGCCGGACGGGTCTCGGAGAGGGCCTGTAGAATGGTTTCGGGTTTCATAACAGTTCCTCCTTTTCCAAAAAGGCTTTGAGCTTCTTTCGGGTGCGGAACAGCAGGACCGAGGCGTGGGCCTTGCTCAGGCCCTTGGCGGCGGCCAGGGTGTCCAGGTCCTCCAGGTCGTAGTAGCGCCGGAGAAAGAGGTCCCGTTCCCGCCGGGGCAGGGCGTCCAGAAAGGCGTTGATCCGTTCCCCCAGCAGCCGGGCCGCCACGGTCTCCTCCACGTCGTCCCGGGCAGAGGCGCAGAATTCCAGCTCCTCCAGAGCCAGCGGGACCGTCCCGCCGCCCCGCTTCTGCCGGCGGCTGTCCCGCCAGCGGTTCAGGGCGGCGTTGCGGACCAGGGCCGTGAAGTAGTGGCCCATAGCCTCGGGCCGCCGGGGCGGGACCGATTTCCAGACCGCCAGCAGGCCGTCCTGGACGCATTCCTCCGCGTCCTCCTCCGAGCCGGTGATCCGCCGGGCCAGGTCCAGGGCGGAGCGTCCCCAGGTCTCCCGGAGGGCTGCCAGGGCGGCCTCGTCCCGGGCCAGCAGACCATCGAGGATGTCTTGTTCGTTCATTTCGCT
>CAMVKI010000095.1 GCA_947168005.1 uncultured Clostridia bacterium | reverse complement strand
AGCGGATCTCCGGCTGCGGCTCCGGCACCGAGTATATGGCCGTCACCCCCTGGGGGGACCTCTACCCCTGCCACCAGTTCGTGGGCGAGGAGAAGTTCCGGCTGGGCGACGTCTGGACCGGCGTGACCAACCATGAGATCCAGGACCAGTTCGCCGCCTGCAACGTCTACGCCCGGCCCGAATGCCGGGACTGCTGGGCCCGGCTCTACTGCTCCGGCGGCTGCGCCGCCAACGCTTACCACGCCACCGGCAAAATCACCGGTACCTACCAATACGGCTGCGAGCTCTTCAAAAAGCGCATGGAGTGCGCCATCATGCTGGCAGCGGCGAGGCAGGTAAGAATTAAGAAGTAAGAAGTAAGAATTAAGAAGTAAGGATTAAGAAGTAAGAATTAAGAAGTAAGAATTAAGAAGCAGGCGGTGAAAAGCGCGCCGAGCCGTAGGGCGGCCTGACCCCAGGCCGCCGTTCCCCGCCTGGATGAGGGATCAGGGATCAAGGATCAAGGATCAGGGTGGGGAAAGGGTTAAGGGATCAGGGAGCCCCGCCTGTAGCGCCGGCAATCTGCCGGCCCGCTTCCCCGCCTGGACGCAGCAGCATCCCCGCCCGTAGGGACGGCACTCTGCCGTCCGTCCTTCCCCGCCCGGACGCAGCAGCATACCCGCCTGTAGGGACGGCACTCTGCCGTCCGTCCTTCCCCGCCCGGACGCAGCGGCATCCCCGCCTGTAGGGACGGCACTCTGCCGGCCGTCCTTCCCCGTACGGATGCAGCGGCATCCCCGCCTGTAGCGCCGGCAATCTGCCGGCCGTCCTTCCCCGCTCAGATAAGGCAACAGGCAACAGGGGACGGGGGACGCGGATTGCCACGACCAGTGTGCGCACTGGTCTCGCAATGACAGATTCGGGACGTTTCTCGCCGTAGGGGGCGGCGCCCACGACGCCGCGTCCGTAGGGGCGGTCATCGGCCGCCCTGAAGCCCTTTTCCGCTTCCCGCCAGGGCGATTCTGCTGTTTGCAACCCTCAAATCTTGAGATAAATCTCCATGAAAAACGAGCGGCGGCCAGAAAAACTGGCTGCCGCAATTTGTTTTTTCAGTTAGGTAGAAGAATCTTTTTTTCAAATTCAATGAGAATGAGTGTATTTTCATCTGCCTTTAGCTGTTTAGAGAAGCGGATGCTCCCATCTTCGCGCTGGTCTCTGTCGCTGAAGCTTGCGATACGTCCAAACGGAGTCTGAGAACCTTTTTCGCCGATAATACGTAGCTTGGGATCATTCATGTACTCCCTGTATTCCGAGGGCACATCGAGATAAATATAAGTATTATAGACTTCGACTTTACCATAGTTTTTGGAGAAATTCGCTGGGTACAAGTACAACCGATTACTTTGATCTGCGGAAATTCCGGCGGATTTTTCAAAAGACGATTTTATTTTATACACGATATTATCGTTTTTGTGATGATCGTTTGCTACAAGCGTATAGCATTTGATCTGCTTTTGAGAGCCATCCGTTAAATCAAGTTTTTTATAATCTCTGCCGTCAGTTTTGTATTCAACTTTAATATGACCCTCACGTCTGTTTGTTGGATTTGCCGTCATATGGAAATAATATTGACTGATCGTCCCCCTTGCTGTTCCTTCCACCGTTTGCTTTATTGTGAATGGGAAATACGTCCGTGTTCCATTTTCCAATGAAATGAATTCTTCCGGACGTGTAAGTTTGTATTCTGCCGTAAGTTTTTTAAGTTCATAGTGATTGAAGGATTTGCTTCGACTCATAGCGATCAGAAAAGAGCCAACAGAAAGAAGATCATTTTCTTTAATATTGAACAAGGCCAGCCGCTGATGCCATTGTTCAACATATTTTACTGAAAACAACAGGAATAATAAACCAGCGGCAATACTGACAGAAAAGAGAATCCAATATATCAGCCTGTTAGAAACAAAGATTTGATTTATAAAAACTGATGCATATTGGAGGATAATTGAGCCAAGCATCGGAAGCCAGATACGTTGATTGTCCTCACGAAGGTATTTTTTCCTGAGTGATTTAATACTGCTCACGCATATCCCTCTCTTCAACTATTTTGATGGTCAATTTTTCTAAAACCGATTTCTACTTGTGATCTGTCCTCAAATACCACGTATATTTTGTCTTCTTTCTCACGGACTGTTAAGTCTTTTATATCGAATTGATCGCACTCGTTGATCAAGTCAAATACAATATCTTTGAACATAATAAAGTCCATGATCCTGCCCCCCAAAAAAGTCAAAAAACACTCTCTGTTAGAATATGACAAATAATCATATTTGTCAAGTAGAAAAATGCCATAATGTCATATGGTGATGTTATGGAGAACAATCTGAAAAAACTGCGGAAAGAACGAAGAATGACACAGATCGCTGTACAGATGGCAACAGGGATCGATCAAGCGTTATTGTCCAAGTATGAAACCGGAGATCGGACGCCGACAACAGAAAATCTCGTGATTCTGGCGGATTTATATGGGGTCAGTATCGACTATTTGCTTTGCCGTACAGAAAAACCGGAAATCAATCGCTGATAAAGAAAACGCTGCCCGATGGAACAAGCATCCTTCGGACAGCGTTTTTTAAGTTATCCTGACAATCTTGATTATCAGGATAAGTCAGCAAACGCTCTGTGGAGCGGCTGGCGTGCGGGCGCTCAATGAGCGCCCCTACAGGCGCGTCAGTTCTTCTTCATCTGATGCAAAAACGCCCACACTGCGGCGATTGTCAGGGCGGCGGCCCAGGCGAGGACGATCCAGAGGTGGGGCAGGGCGTCGGCCAGGGTGCCGGCGTAGGCGGCACGCTGGAGCTCCACGGCGTGGTAGAAGGGGAGGACCTTGGCGACGGTCTCAAAGAAGCCGCCCACCAGGGCCACGTCGAACCAGATGCCCGAGAGCCAGGCCGAGAGATTGGTCAGCAGAGCGCCGCAGATGCCGCCCACCTGCTTGTCGTTGAGCAGGCTGCCGCAGAGCAGGCCCAGGGAGATAAAGACCAGGGCCGCGGGCAGGTTCAGCAGAATCGCCGTCAGGATCGCGCCCTTCCAGGGCAGGCCCAGGATCAGGCCGAAGCCGTAGCAGAGGGCCGTCTGGACCAGGGCGATGGGGACCATGGGCAGCAGATAGCCGAAGATGTAATGGGCCGGGCGCAGGGGCGTGGTGTAGAGCCGCAGCAGCAGGGCCGAGCAGCGGTCCCGGGATACCAGCAGGGCCGCGAAGAGGGTCATAAAGGACAGACCGAAGACCGTGATGCCGGGCACCAGCAGCTCCGGAGAGAAGGCGCTCTTGACGGGGACCTCGGCGGGGACGTTGGCCTGGATGGCCGAGAGCAGGCCCAGGACCACCAGGGGGAAGCCCAGGCCGAAGAAGATCGTCAGCGGGTCCCGCAGGACCTCCTTGGCGGTCCGCCGGGAGAGCAGCAGGGTCTGTTTCATTTCCGTACCTCCTTTGCGATCCGGATAAAGGCCTCCTCCAGGGTGGCGGCCCCGGCGGCCTCCTTGAGCTCCTCCGCCGTGCCGACCCGGAGCAGCTTGCCGCCGCCCATGACGCCGATCCGGTCCGAAAGGGCCTCGGCCTCCTCCATGTAGTGGGTGGTCAGAATCACGGTCATGTCCTTTTTCAGCCCCCGGATCAGCTCCCAGAGCTCCGCCCGGGCCAGCACGTCCAGACCCAGGGTGGGCTCGTCGAGGAAGAGGATCTTCGGCTCCAGGATCAGGGCCATGGCGATGCTCAGCCGCCGCTGCCAGCCCCCGGAGAGCTTCCCGGCGGCCTTGCGCCGGACCTGGTCCAGGGAGAGCTGCTCGCAGAGGGCGTCGATGCGCCGCGCGGCCTCGGACCGGTCCGCGCCGGAGATCCGGGCCATGAGCTCCAGATTCTCGGCTACGCTCAGCTTCGGGGCCACGGCGGTCTCCTGGGGGGAGACGGCGATGAGCCGCTTGACGGCCTCGGGCTCCGTGACCACGCTTTTGCCCAGGAGCAGGGCGTCGCCGGACGTGGGCCGGGTCAGGCCGGAGAGCATCTTGATCGTCGTGGTCTTGCCCGCGCCGTTGACGCCCAGCAGGGCGAAGAGCTCGCCCTCCCGGACCTCCAGGTCCAGGCCGTTGACGGCGGTCAGGTCCTTGTACTTTTTTGTCAGCTGTTTTGTTTCAATGGCGTTCAATTCAATTCCTCCCATCGCTGCTTGGTGCCTAAGAATACGTCCGTCAGGATCCGGCTGACGGTGGGCTCGTCCAGGTCCAGATAGCCCGTGGCCCGCATGACGGCGAGGCCGTGGACCGCGGCCCACATCTCCAGGTGGAAGAGCTCGGCCTCGGACCCTGCCAGACCCGTCCAGGTCCCGGCCAGGGCCGTGTCCTTGGGCCAGTCCCCGTTCTCGGGGCTGTCCGTCTCCCCGGCCCGGCCCCGCATGAAGAGCAGGCGGAAGAGCTGGGGCTCCTCCCCGGCGAAGGCGATGTAGGCCATGCCCCGGGCCTTGTAGGGCGGATAGGGGGAGCCGGGGCCCGAGGCCGCCTCCACCTGCCGCCGGTAGAGGGCGTGGGCCCGCTCCAGCACCGCCCGCCGCAGGGCCTCCATGGAGGCGAAGACCCGGAAGATCGGCTGGGTCGAGCAGCCCAGAGCCCCTGCCAGGGCCCGGGCGTTCAGCGCCTCGGGACCTCCCGCCCGGACCAGCTCCAGAGCGGCGTCGAGAATGGCGTCCTTTGAGAATTTGATCGGAGCGGGCATAGCGCATCTCCTTGTCCAGTAAAATAACACGTGTTATTTTACTGCGGAGGAAGCTTTTTGTCAAGCCTTTTCCAAAACTAAAGTTCAATTAAGGTAGGAAATGGTATAATGTCAAATGCCAAACTATAAAGGAAGGAGAACCCCTATGCACATTCGCAAACTCTTGGCCTGGGCTCTTTGTCTCTGCCTGCTCCTGAGCCTGATCCCCGCGGCCGCGGCGGACAACGAGACCCTCACCCCGGCGCTGAACGGCAACAAGGGCGCCACCATTACCTGCTCCTCCACCCCGCTTTCCGCCGAGGTGGACGACAACGAGCTTGCCATCGTGGAAATCCGCGGCAGCAAGGTCAACGTGATCGGCAAGGAGAACGCCGTAGGCGTGGCCCGGCTGACGGTTCAGACCGCCTCCGGCTATCACATCTTCGACATTCCCATCGGCTATACCACCTTCGTCTTCGACGGCAGCACCGTGACCGTCATCGAGGGCGACAGCGCCAACTACGAGGTTGCAGGCGTCAACCCCGCCAACGAGGAGTACCTGGTGGGCGACCCCAGCTTCCCCCTCCCCTTCAGCCTCGACGCCAACGGCAACCGGGTTTTTGAGAACACCGATACCTACAAGCTCTGCGTGGGCCTGAAGAAGAACGGCGGCACCTACGTCTTCACCGGCACCGGTACCGACGGCTGCATCGCGGTCAAGAAGGCCGCCGTGGCCCCCACCACCGTTCTGCTGGCCGGCCTCGACCTGACCTCCTCCTTCACCGCCCCCCTGGCCGTCAAGAAGGAATCCACCACCACCGCCACCATCACCGCCCTGGGCGGCTTCGTGAATACCCTCACCGACAATCCCTTCAACAACGCCGACAACTACGGCGATCCCACCACCGACGGCGGCGACGGCACCAACGTCGAGTACGCCGAGTCCGCTGTCATCAAGTGCAAGTCCAATTCCCAGGTCACCCTCAACGGCGCGGGCACCCTGAACCTGAACTGCACCACCAAGAACGGCCTGAAGTCCGGCGAGTACGGCAGCCTGACCATCGACGAGCTGACCCTGAACGTCAACTCCGTCAAGAACGGCATCTCCGCCGACAATCTGCTGACCATCAACGGCGGCAAGATCAGCGTCACCACCACCGCCAACACCGGCGACTGCATCCGCTCCGACCCCGACGCCGTGGACGCCGCGGCGGGCTGCGCCGCCAACATCGTCATCAACGGCGGCGAGTTCACCCTCCAGGCTGACGGCGACGGCATCCAGTCCGCCCAGGATCTGACCATCAACGGCGGCAGCTTCAACATCCGCGCCGGCAGCGGCTATAACGACAGCAGCTTCAACAAGGACACCATGAGCCGCAAGGGCCTCAAGGGCGGCAACCCCTCCGACGACGAGACCGTGGAGGGCACCAACGTGGTCACCATCAACGGCGGCGAGTTCACCATCAACACCCCCGACGACGCCATCCACTCCGACGGCACCATCGTGATCACCGGCGGCGAGTTCACCATCCAGACCGGCGACGACGGCGTCCACGGCGAGATTCAGGCGGACTTCGGCGTCCAGAACGCCCCGGACTGCAAGATCCACATGACAGTCTCCACCAGCTACGAGGGCCTGGAGGCCAAGGACGTCTACATCAGGTCCGGCTGCTACGACATCACGGCCTCCGACGACGGCATCAACGCCGCGGGCGGCTCCACCAGCGGCTCCGATCCCTCTCCCTGGGGGCCCGGCGGCGGCGGCGGAACCGCCGGCGACTACACCCTGGCGATCAGCGGCGGCAACGTCAACGTCAACTGCAACGGCGACGGTCTGGACTCCAACGGCGCTCTGAACATTACCGGCGGCCAGTCCATTGTCTGGGCCCAGGCGCCCAACGGCGACAACTCCCCCCTGGACTGCGACGGCACCATGACCGTCAACGGCGGCACCGTGTTCGGCGGCGGCACGAACCCAATGAATGAGAATCCCAGCACCTCCACCAGCCAGCCCTACGTCCTCTACGGCGGCGCCTCCGGGGGCTGGGGCCCCGGCGGCGGCAGTAGCGGCTCCACCATCAGCTCCGGCAAGACGGTGGTGGTCAAGAACGCCTCCAGCCAGACGGTCTTCAGCATCAAGGCCCCCAAGAACATCAACTACGCCATCTATTCCTCCCCCAGCATGAGCTCCAGCTCCGGCTGGTCCATTACCAGCGATACCTCCACCCCCACGGTCACCAGCTTCTGGGCCGAGCACAGCTACGGCTCCTACGTCCAGACCCAGGCCCCCACCTGCACGGTCCCCGGCGTCCGGACCGCCACCTGCTCTCTCTGCGGCGACACCCAGACCCAGGAGATTGCCCCCACGGGCCACAGCTGGTCCTTTGTGACCGTCGCCCCCACGGCGACCCTGGAGGGCTATGACCTCTACACCTGCGCCACCTGCGGCGGCCAGTACCGCACCAACTTCGTCGATCCCCTCAACGGCCCCAACCCCTGCCAGAACGGCCATACCTGGGACGCCGGCGTCGTCACCGTCCAGCCCAGCTGTACCGAGGCCGGCGAGACCACCTACACCTGCACCGTCTGCGGCGAGACGAACGTCCTGGCCTCCCCCGCGGCCCTGGGCCACGACTTCAACGAGACCACCGGCGTCTGCAATCGCTGCGGCGCCGAGGCCTTCACGGCCACCTTCGTCTGCGTCGGTCCCGTGTCCGTCACGGCCTTCCCCAGCCAGGATCTGACCACCGGCGGCGTGCCCAACGCCACCACCACCTTTGTCCGCACCGGCGACGGCGTCATTGACGTCTCCGGCAGCGGCCAGCTGAACTTCATGCTGAGCATGGATGAGGGCTACGGCGTGGAGAGCATCGTGGTCAGCCCCGAGGGCTCCTACAACGCCATCAAGTACCCCTCCGACGTGGGCACCGCCAACGCCTACCGGGTCACCAAGGTCAACCAGAGCGTCACCGTCACCATCACCGTGGCGGAGGGCATCTGCGAGCACGAGTTTGACGAGAACGGCTTCTGCATCCACTGCGGCCTCGAGGCCCCCAGAGCCGTCTTCAGCTGCGGCGACGGCGCCTCCGTCACCGCCTATCCCACCCAGGATCTGACCACCGGCGGCGTGCCCAACGCCAGCGTCGCCATCGCCCGCAACAGCGATACCGGCGAGATCAGCATCACCGGCAGCGGCCAGGTGAACTTCGTGGTGGAGCTTGCCAACGGCTACGAGATCGAGAGCCTCACCGCCGAGCCCAGCACCGCCTACAACAAGCTCAACAGCTACGAGGGCAACGCCTACCGCCTGACCAAGGTCAGCGGCACCGTCAACGTCACGGTCAACACCGTCTACACCGGCCCCGCCGGCTACCCGGTCCACTTCTCCGTGCCCTACGGCGTCACCAAGCCCAGCGACATGATCTCCGTTCCCGGCACGGGCATCACCCTGCCCAGCGTCACGGCCCCCGAGGGCTACGAGTTCCTGGGCTGGGTTACCGAGACCTACGACAACGTCACCGTCCAGCCCGCCAACATCCTGAGCGGCAGCTACGAGGCCCCCGCCGAGATCACCCTGAAGGCCCTCTTCACCTACACCGAGGGCGGCAGCGGCGAGAAGGTCTATGAGCTTCTGACCGCCGCCCCCGCCGACTGGGCCGGCAACTACGTCATCACCAACAACAGCAGCACCACCAAGTACGTCCTCAAGGGTGTGACCGGCTCCGCCAACGGCGCCAACGCCGAAATCGGCAGCAACTGCTCCACCCTGGCCGCCTCCGGCATCACGATGGATGGCAGCCTGCTGCGCAACGTGCCGAACGATTACGTCATGGTCCTGGCAGCCAGCGGCAGCTACTACAGCGTGCAGAGCCTCAGCGTCGGCTCCTACTACGGCATGAGCTCCTCCTCCTATCTGTACGCCTACTCCACGCTGAACACCAGCTACTGCAGATGGACGCCCGCCATCAATGCCAGCGGCGCCGCCCAGCTGCGGAACGCCGCCAACGGCAGCTATCCCTACTTCAGCTTCAGCACAAGCAACAACTACTTCTGGTCCGGCAGCACCAGCAACGCCAACGTGCTCCAGCTCTGGAAGGAGACCCAGCAGGGCACCGCCTACTGGACCACCGTGATCGGCGAGGAGCACGTGCACACTCCCGCCGCGCCCGTGACCGAGAACGAGATCGCCGCCACCTGCACCGCCGCCGGTTCCTACGACTCCGTGGTCTACTGCGCCGAGTGCGG
>CAMVKI010000094.1 GCA_947168005.1 uncultured Clostridia bacterium | reverse complement strand
ATCAGCCCGGTCTCCGGCGGCTTTCTGCATCGGATGTACCGGGTGAATACGGAGGAAAGCTCCTTTGCGGTAAAGCACCTCAATCCGGAGATCATGCAGCGGCCCGCCGCGGCGGAGAACTTCCGTCGGGCGGAGGAGCTGGAAGCGATCCTGGAAGCGGCGGGGCTCCCCATTGTGGCCGCGATGACCGTCAACAGGCGAAAGCTGCAGACCCTTGACGGCGCGTATTTCTATATCTTCCCGTGGCAGAACGGGACGACGACGGACTGGTATCACTCGACTGTGGAACAGTGCCGGATCGCCGGAAGCATCCAGGGCAGGATCCACGACCTTTCTTCCAGACAAATCGAAAAGCCGGAACCGGAGCGCAGCAAGATCCATTGGGCCGAATACATCCGGGAGGCTTCTGCGCAGAACAGCGAGCTTGCGCCGCTTTTGCGGGAAAATGAAGCGTTGCTGGTCTATGCGCAGGACCAGGTGAACGCTGCCGGAGAGGCCCTCCCCGGCATTGAGACCATCACGGACGAGGATATGGACCCCAAAAACGTGATGTGGGACGGCGGAAACCCGGCGGTGATCGATCTGGAGTGTTTGGACTATGGCAATCCGGTGTCCAGCGCCATCCAGCTATCCCTGCAATGGTCCGGCATTACGATTTGCGATCTGGATTTTGCGAAGCTCAAAGCCTTCTTCGACGGCTATCTGGAAGCCTATGACAACGGCTTCCGGGATTATGACCGGGTGTTCGGCCTGGCCTATACCTGGATCGAATGGCTGGAATACAATCTCAAGCGGGCTCTCGGCCTGTGCCAGGATAAAAACGAACGCGAAATGGGTTTCGAGCAGGTCAAACTGACCCTTGCGAGGATCCGATACCTCCGGGACATGGAGGAGCAGATCAAAGGGCATTTACGGCAGTGGTTTCATTGATCGTGTTTGTCGGGGGAAAGAGGGAAATCATGCAATTTGGGTTTTCTTACGTTGGCTTGATCTTTCTGGTGATGCTGATGGTGCCGAACCTCATTTGGACAAAGCATCAGCCGAAGGACTACGAGAAGTACGTGAAAAACGAGAACAAGCTGCTGCTTGCCCTGGAGCGGATCGGCGAGGTGCTGGTCTCCGCCGCGGCGCTGGTGTTCGCGGACTTCAACTGGAAGTACTGGTCGGCATGGTCCTGGTGGCTGATCGCGGCCTTTGCGCTGATGCTGCTCTACGAATTTTTCTGGCTGCGCTATTTCCGAAGCGAGAAGACCATGCGGGATTTCTACCGCAGTCTGCTCGGGATCCCGGTGGCCGGCGCGACGCTGCCGGTGCTGGCCTTCCTGCTGCTGGCGATCTATGGCAAGAATCCGATCCTCGGCGCTGCCGTCGTGATCCTGGGCGTCGGCCACATCGGCATCCATTGGATGCACAAAAAAGAAACAGAGAAATGAAATAGAGAAATCGGGATTTAGAGGGTACAATGCTCGACCGAACGATTCCATTCTGTAACACGATTCTGAGATGCTCGGATTATGAATATAGAAACGTAGAACTGCCGGATGGTTTTTCGATCGTTTCCTATCAGTCAGGGTATGAAAAAGAATGGGCGAAACTGGAATACGCCATTGGAGACTTTGACGAGGTGAAAACATGGGGCTGAGAACTGCATTGGAAAACACAGCGAGCGCATTATGGTCTGATGAACGCGTATGGATAAAACCCATAACGACACAGGCCGAATTGATTTATGCGATCTTCGATTGCCGGTTGACCGAAGAACAGAAAGAGCTTGTCAATCCTGCCGGTTTTTCGATCGGAAGAGCCTATTTATTCAGAGAGGATAATATTCCATGCCTCATTTGTAACGAGCACATGGAGCCTGTCGGTTTTATCAATCTGTGCAAATGGTTGGGAGAAGGCGATGCGTACTCGTGGAGCTTCTTTATCGACAGGGATCATCAGGGAAAGGGCTATGGAAAAAGCGCCGCGCTGGCTGCTATTAGGATATTGAAGGCAGCCGACCCCGATAAGATTATTAAGCTTTCCACAGAGAAAGAGAACATAAACGCTCAGCAGATGTATCGTTCACTTGGGTTCAAGCAGCTGCCGGAACTTGATGGGGACGATATCGTGTTCGGCTTATAACTTCCGGTTTGCAAAGGAGCTTCCATGGAATTTAGAGATGCGTTGATCCGGGGGGATCTTGCAGCTGTGCGCAGCTGCCCCAAGGCGGATCTGCACAATCATTTTGTGCTGGGCGGAAGCCGGGCGTTTTTGCGTAGGCATACCGGAAGAGAGATCCGGCCGCTCAATCAACCGATCCATTCCATGGACGAGATGCACATCTGGTATGCCCGTAACCTGGGGGCTTCCTTTGAAACGCCCGAAGGACGTCGGCTGCTGATCCGGGCGGCCTTTGCCCAGGCGAAGGAGGACGGAGTCACGGTCCTGGAGATCGGAGAAGACGTCTGGGGCCTGGACGCGTTTTTCCACGGAGACGTCGAAGAACTGGTGACGGCTTTCGAAACAGCGCATCGGGAGATCGCGCCGGAGACGGAGCTGCGGCTTCAGATCGGGCTGTCCAGGCATTGCGAAATCTCCTATCTGGAGGACTGTCTGTCTCATTTCTGGGGCTGCAAGGCGTTTTATTCCATCGATCTGTACGGGGACGAACTGGCCCAGCCCATCGAAAACTTCCGATCCATCTACCGGCGGGCTAAGGCGGAAGGGCTCCGACTGAAGGCCCACGTGGGCGAATGGGGAACCGCGGAGGACGTGCGCCGGGCCGTGGAGTGCCTGGAGCTGGACGAGGTGCAACACGGGATCGCGGCGGCGGAAGACCCTTCCGTGATCCGGTTTCTGGTCGATCATCACATCCGGCTAAACATTACGCCCTCCAGCAATTTCCTTCTCGGAAGAGTCGAGAATTTGCAGAACCATCCAATCGCAAAGCTTTATCACAGCGGCGTTGACGTGACGGTCAACTCCGACGACGTCCTGATTTTTGACTCAGACGTGTCCAAGGAGTATCTGCGCTTGTACCAAAGCGGCTGCCTGCGTGCAGAGGAGCTGGACGAGATTCGGAAGAATGGGCTGCGATGACGGAAAGGGAGCGTGGGACCATGACGATGGACGAGCTGTTTTTCTTTGACGGAAAGCCGGAGGAGCTGGGGCTGTACGAGACCCTGCTGGCCCGGATCGCGGCGCTGGGAGAATTTTCCGTCCTCATCCATAAGACGCAGATCTCCCTGAAAAACCGCCGGGTTTTCGCCTGCGTGTCGATGCTGCGGGTGCTGCCGAAAAAGCTGCTGCCGCCCCGGTTCATCGTTCTGACGCTGGGGCTGCCGTACCCGCTGGACTCCCCGCGGATCGCCGCGAAAACCGAAGCCCAGCCCGGGCACTGGACCCATCATATCGTCCTCAGCGGCGCGGAGGAGCTTGACGCCGAGCTGCTGGACTGGCTCCGACAGGCCTATGAATTCGGAAACAGAACGAAACCCGGAGCCGGGAAAGCCTATTGACAGCCGTTATATAATACACGCGAAGGAACAGCAATCGCCCGCAAGCGCAGAAAGGAGACCCTATGGAAAAATTCATCGGCGATACCGTCCGCATTGAAAAACAGATTCGCCCGATCTACAACTTTAAATCCAGCGACCGGTTTACAAGCAAAAAGAAAAAATAATGTCAGGAGATTTCAAAATGAAGAGAATCATAGTTTTGGCTTTGGCGGTACTGCTGCTTAGCGGCTTATGCGCCTGCGCGGCGCAGCAGCCTTCCGCGGACGTTCCGTCCGACAAGGAAACTGCGTCCGCGCCGATGGAAAGCTCTGCGGAAACGAAAGACAATAGCGGGCCGTCAGAAACAGAGAAGGAATCAGAACCGGCAGTGACCCAGGCGGAACCGCAGACAGATTCTGAACCGACAGAAACCCAGACAGAACCGCGATCCCCGGAGCCGGAAACGAAAACCGTCAGCCTTACGCTTCCCTTCATGAACACAGAGGATTTTGTCAGCTTCTGGCCCGAGGATGGCGCACGATCCGCCGGCCTGTCTCTGGAGATCCCTGCAGATTGGACCGAGGACGCGGGATTGTTCTATTGCCCCCTGGACGGCGGTGTCCGCAAGGTGATGGAACCGGTCTGCCTGCTCAAGGAAATGGATGACGTGAAATGGGCGGAACTCGCTCAGTTCGATCTCACGCAGCCCGACGGCGAAACGGAATACCTTTCCGTGACCAGTGGAGTCGATGCAAACGGACGGGATTATATCTGGCTTTTGGGCAAGAGCTGGCCGGAAGGCGGCACCATCAGCGTTTGGTATCCCTGCTTCTGCTATTTGCGAGACACGACCGGAACCACCGTGGTCCTGACCTATTATCTGATGGACCCGGAGGCTCAGGCGGCAAAAGAAGAGCTGGTGGAGATTATTGACAGCATGCGAATAGATTATTAAAAAGAGATATCTGTAGCATGATGTAGGAAGCGGAGGTCTATGGAATGGAAATACCTTTGATTACGGACGCTGGCTCGTGGGAGACGGACGGATCTGTATCTATTTCGTCCATGACGGGATCCCGCATCGCATCCCGTTCCGTGCGATCATCACGGAGCGGCTGCTGGTTTGGCTGAAGCTGGCCGCCGTCCTGCTGATGGAGGCGGCGCTGGATGATATCGTAATGCTGCCCAAGATGGAAGCTATGATGGAGCAAGTGCTAAAACGAGATTCTTTATCTGAATCCTTTCCCCAAAGTGATCCGTAATTGCATCGCAGAAACAAAGAGTACCGCTGACGGCGGAGCCCCGAATCAATGGGGCTCCGCCGTTGATGTTTCTGTAGGGACTGCGCAAAAGGATTACGAGTCGGCCAGCCAGGCGAGGAAGGTATCGACGTCGATCTCCCCGGCTTCCAGCTCGTCCTTCTTCTGCCGCGCCTGTTCGCTCCAGCGGTAGAAATCTTCCGGCAGCAGCGTACCGGAACGAATGCGGGCAAAGCGTTTCTTGTACTCTCTGCGGTAGGTCATGAAGACGTCGTCGCTCTCCCGCTTTTTGGTCCACGCGGTGATGGCTCCGACGTTCCGGCAGGTGCGGCCGTTCTCGTCCGGGAAGGTGTCGCAGTACTCCGCCTTGGCGCTGCGGCTGATGGCAAAATACCTGCCGCAGTTTTTGCAGACGCGGAACCGCAGCTCCTTCTCCAGACAGCGCTGCAGAGAGTAGTCGATCAAGTCAAAAATGTCTGTGGGATAGAGCCTCTCCAGATAGACCCCGCCGATCTGCTCATACTTCGTGGTCAGCTTCCGGAATTCGTAGCAAGGTGTATGGTTGACTCTGTGCCTTTCGGCATACCCTTGCATCCGTCCTTGTATGGAGGCTTTGCCCAGATCGATGTCCAGCACCTGGGAGATGAGCTCGAGGCCCGCCTGCTGGATCTGCCGAAGCCGGGAGGGAAGCTCCATCATCTGCTCCAGCGGAAGCTCTGCCGCTGCGTCGTCTTCTGCTGCGAGAATGACGCCGGATATCCTGGACAGCCATTCGCGTTCTGTGACTATGAAATATGGATGCAGCTCGCCGAGCTTCTTCAACTCCAGCATCGCTTGTTTCCCGCATGCAGCCTCATGGGTTACCGTAAGGGAATGCGATACCTTGACGAATGCTTCTATCACTGTCTCCGTCTGCGAGAGATCCAGGTACAGGAAGCGGACCAGGTCTCCGGGAAATTCTCCGAGCTGGTGATACTCCGCAAGTTTCATCTTTTTGTTCTTCCTGGCTCGGGGACTGTTATCCGGCGCGATCCAAATGAGATCGGTGCTCGAATCTGATATGAAATAACGCACATCCTGATTCATTTTTCTTCCTCCTGAAAATTCGACACATAGAAAAAATTTTTTATACTAAGTCTTGACAATTTTTTGATCTGTGTTATAATAGCCCTACATTAGACATACGATTATTTTTGAACACTAACAGTCTACATCAAAAACAGTCGAATGTCAAGACTAAATTTTCAGGAGGTATCAAATAACCATGAAGCAATGCAGTTACAAGAGCTACGACGAGCTGCCGCTGATGATGAACGTCGAGATGGTGGCGGGTCTGCTGGGGATCTCCGTCTCCGGAGCCTACGAGCTGATGCACGAGAAGGGCTTCCCGGCGCTGAAGATCGGAACCAGGCTGATGGTTCCCAAGTACAAGTTCATCGCCTGGGTGGACAAGCAGACGGGAGGTGCGATATGAGCAGTCTCATTCCCCGGCGCGATCCGAAGAAAAACTATTTCCCGATGCCCAACGAGATCTTCAGCATGAATCTCTGCGCGGGAGAAATCGCAGTCTACGCTTACCTGATGTATCGGGAGAACCGCGAGACCTATCAGTGCTGGCCCAGCTACGGAACCATCGGCAAGGCTCTGAAGATGTCCAGGAACACCGTCCGCAAATACATCCGGCAGCTGGAGGACAAGGGCTTCATCCTGACAGAGCACACAACGGTCCGAACCCAGCGGGGCGAGCGGCGCAACGGAACTCTCCTCTACAATCTGCGGCCCATGCGGGAGCCCATAGCGGCACTGCGGGACCGGGAGTGGGCCCAGGTCAAACGGACGATGGAGATTGCCAGGCTGGAGAAGCTCCGGGAGCAGCACCCGGAGGCTGTTTTCGAGGTATTTCCGCCGTCACCGGCGGTAAGCAGGATATAGCGCGGCGTCACCGCGCATGGCACATCAGCCGGCAGAGCCGACTGTTACGGGGTTTTCAAGAGCTTTGACCCCCAAAATACGGGGGTCACCGGAAAGGAGGACAAAATGAGCACGACTATGGAAAAGGTTCCGGTCTATGTCACGCCGGAAATGAAAAAACAGATCGACGCTGCGATGGTTTTGGCGAACTCTCATTCGAGAAGCGACTTCTGCCGCGAGGCGCTTGCCTTCTACATCGGCTACCTGAATCACAGCTCGACCGTCGATTATCTCTCGCCGCTGCTGGTCAGTATTCTGAAAAGCGAACTCAAATCGTCTACGAAATTCATCTGCGAGACGCTGTATAACGTGGCGGTGGAAACGTCGATCAACAGCCAGGTGACTGCGCTGACCTGCAATTACGGTCTGGATCTCGTCCGACAGCTGCGGCAAGTCTGTGAGATCGACGTGGCCGAGAGCAACGGAATCATCACGGCGGAACAGGCAGTGAAGCGTGCGGAGGAGGGTTACTGATGGCGGAATTTATTTTGGTGAGCCACGTTGTTCACAACACACCGAAGAACAATGCCGCAAACCTCGTGCGCTACATGGGAACGCGGGAGGGCGTCGAGAAGCTCCCGCCCGGAAAAGATGACGGCGACGCGACCGTCCGTCAGCAGAGATTGATCAAGAGTCTGATCGAGACTGACCCTGACTCGAAAAAATATTTGGAGTACCGCGACTACGAAAACGCGCCGACAAAGAGCAACGCTACGGAGTTCATCGACGCCTTCATCGAGCGGAACGCTGATCGGATTGGTGAGATCGACAAGCTGGTGAAGTACATGGCGGAGCGTCCCGGTGTGGAAAAGCTGGGTCCCCACGGTCTCTTCAGTCAAACCGATGACAAGATTGATCTGAATGCTGTGGCGGAAGAAATCGGATCGCATACCGGTCCCATCTGGTCGCATGTGGCGAGTCTGGAACGGGAAGACGCGGAGCGGCTCGGCTATAACAACGCCCGTGCCTGGCGGGAGCTGGTGCGTCGTAACGTGACGGAGCTGGCGAAGGCACACAAGATCAGCCTGGATAACCTGCAGTGGTATGCCGCCTTCCATAACACGACGCACCATCCGCACATGCATCTGCTGGTCTACGCGAAGGACGCAAAGCGGGGCTGGCTGAATGAGCGGGGCATCGAGGAACTGAAAAGCGCGCTGGCCAACGATGTCTTTCGCTTCCAGCAGCAGAGGCTCTTCCGTATGGAGACGGAGCTCCGCGACAAGCTCAAGGATCAGGTGGAGTTCGATTTGATCCTGAAGGTCAGAGAAGCCAGACAGAATTATGAACCGACGTCTGAAATTGTTTTCCTGTTCCGCAAGCTGCGGTCACAGCTGAAAGAACAGAAGGGCAAAAAGCTTTACGGTTATCTTCCGAAGGAGGTCAAGGCGACCGTCAACGAAATCACTGCGCTGCTGGCAAAGAGCAAAGAAATCTCAGAGCTCTATCAGGAATGGAATCAGGTCAACCGGCAGAAGCTTTCGCTCTACCGGGAAAAGAAGGAACCGGATCTTCCGCTGGAGGCCAACAGGGAATTCCAGAGCATCAAGAACAAAATCATCCAGGCAGTGCTGGAGCTTCCTCTGCCGGAGGCCTGCGATCTGGAACAAAACATCTCCCAGGCAACGGAGCCGGAGCTGGCCGCCGCTGTCCAGGCAGCAAAGATGAACGAGCATTTCTATCCGGACTTCGCTCAGAGACCGTCAAAGACACAGGGAGCGCAAACGGAGTCAGAAACGCAAGAGACGCAAGCGGAGCGTGTTCCCATGACGGTGGTCTTCAACGAAGATCGCAGTGCCGCCGTCAAAGCTCCGGCCTGTATTCCCTTCGCGCTGAAGGACCTGGCCTATGCGCTGGCCGCGATGCTGGCCGAGGGCCAGCATCGAAAACTCCATGCAATGCGCGGCCGGGTCGATAAAAAGCTCCGCTCCAAGATCGAGGAAAAGAAAGCCGCCCACGGTCTGAAAACCGACGGCAGCCAGTATTACTGCGATCCGTACAACGAGGAGCAGAGCCTGTGAAAAAACTGAAACAGGATAATCTTTGGTCTGGATATTCTGAAAAAAGTGTGGTATTGATTGTTGCGAGGAGGTGAAACACATGTCAGGAAAACGACCGGACGGTGACGGCCTCGTCCGCAAGCGCAAGGACGGACGCTGGGAGGGCCGCATCGTCATCGGACACAAGGAGGACGGGACGCCGATCTTCAAATCCGTCTTCGCCAGGACCCAGAAGGAACTGATGCCGAAGCTCCACAGCGCTATCGACTGCTACCGTGGCGCGGATCTGAGCGAGGAAGGGAACATGACGGTGGCTGAATGGATCGAGCGGT
>CAMVKI010000093.1 GCA_947168005.1 uncultured Clostridia bacterium | reverse complement strand
GACAGATACTTTTCCAGATTGGTCATGGCTTTGTGATTCTCCTTTTTCTTGCTAAAAATATGAACGGCTGCTCCGCGGCGTGGCGGAGCTTCAGCCAAATGTTGTGCAGATGGATGGGCTTGACCAGGATGGACAGGGACCCGGCGCGGTTGGCGCCCAGCACGTCGGTGAAGATCTGGTCCCCGGCCAGGGCGGCCTCTTGGGGCTCGGCCCCGAAACGGGCCAGACAGCGGCGGATCCCCCGGCGGCCCGGCTTTTTGGAGTGGGTGATGCAGGCGATGTTGTGGGCCTTGCAGAACCCGGCGGCCTTGGCCTTCTTGCTGTTGGAGACCACACAGAGCTCGATCCCGCCCCGCTTCATCCCGTCGAGCCAGGTCAGCAGCTCCCGGGTGGGGATTTTGGAGGTGTAGGGCAGCATGGTGTTGTCAAAGTCCAGCATCAGCAGCCGGACGCCGCGTCGGTGAGCTTGTGGAAGATCGCCTTCGGCAGCAGGGAAAAGGGCATGTTGTCCGCACCTCCTTCATACTCTGTAGCGGCGCACAGCGTGCGCCACCCGATATACAGGCTGTTCAGGCCACTCGATCTTCATACTCTGTAGCGGCGCACAGCGTGCGCCACCCGATACACAGGCTGATCAGGCCACTCGATATTATACCACAGGATATGGGGTTTGTCTATGGAAATTTCCATCTGTTTTGGGGAAAGGGAGGAGGCGCTGGCCGGGGGCTACGGGTTTACGGCGGCGGGAGCCTGGCGCGGCGGAGCGCTGCCGGCGGGGGCGGCGGGGCTGATTCTTGACGACCGCTTCCTGCCCGACCGGCAGGGTCTCGCGGCGGCGCGGCAGGCCCTGGCGGGCTGGCGGGGATTGCTGATTCTCGACTTCGAGCGGCCCCCCTCGCCTCTGCTGTCGGCGCTGGCCCGGTCTCTGAACGGGGCCCGGACCGTCCTGCCTCCCGCCTGGGCGGAGCTGCCCCACGAGGCCGTTCTGATCGGACCCTGGCCCGGGAGCCCCGCCTTTCCCCTTTGGCTGGAGGGCCAAAGGGCGCGGTACGGGGAAGGGGTCCTCGACGCCGCGCCCCTCCGGGCCTCCGCGGTCCCCGGCGGCCCTTTGGAGCCCTGGCCCGGCCCCGTCCCGGAGCCGGGCTTTGCCTGCCCCGGCCTCGGCTGCCTGCACCGCCGGCTCCCGGAGGGGAGGATCGTCTTCTGGGACACCCGAGAAACGCTGCGCGCGAGGCTCCGCGCCGCCAAGGTCCCGGCCATCGTCTTTTCGGCGGACTGGGAGGCCTGCGGACCTTCGTAGGGGCCGATGCCCACATCGGCCCTTGCCGCCGACGGGGGGCTCGGGATAAACCTCCCCTGCTCGCAGGGGAGGGGGACCGCCCGCAGGGCGGTGGAGGGGTCCGGCTGTTGACGGGAGGCATTTCTCAGGTGCCTCCATTCTCGAAGGCTTACCCCTCCGCCCCAGTGTGCGCACTGGGGCACCTCCCCTTGAAAGGGGAGGTTTTGGTGCGTCCCCCGCCCCGACAGATCCAAGTTCTCATGGGGGCTTGCATTTTTGCCCGGCGGATGGTAAAATAGGGAAAAAGAGGGGGTGCTTCCGTGGCTTGGCACTATGACGACATCCTGGATCTGCAAAGGCCGGTCTCCCGGAAGCACGCGCCCATGCCCATGGAGGAGCGGGCGGCCCAGTTCTCGCCCTTCGCGGCCCTGACGGGCTACGAGGACGTGATCGACGAGGCGGCCCGGCTCACGGCCCAGCCCGTGGAGCTGGGCGAGGACGCCGGGAAGGAGCTCAACGAGCAGCTTGCCCGGCTGGCGGCTTTGACCGATCCCCCCGGGGGACCCGCCGCCGTGGAGCTCACCTGGTTCGAGCCCGACGGCATCAAGCTGGGCGGGGAATACCTGACCCGGCTCGTGAGCGTCCGCCGGGTGGACCGGATCTACCGCGTGGTGGAGCTGGCCGACCGCTCCGTGATTCCCCTCGACGCCCTGCTGAACATCCGTTTTCCGGACTGAGCGCCGAGAGGCCGGAGGCCCGCAGCGCTGAAGAGAGCTCCGAAGGAGCTCCAAAAGGAAGTTATGAAAAAGCTATGAAAACAGTTGTCATTACCGATGGAAAATATCGCTCGGCGCTGGCCGCCGCCCGGGACCTGGGGCGGGCCGGTTACCGGGTCGTCGTCACCCAGACCCGGGGGGACAGCCCCAAGGAGCCCCCGGTCTTCCTCTCCAAATTCGCCGAGGGCCGCTGGATCGAGGGGGCCGTCGCCGATCCCGAGTACCCGGAGCGGCTGTTGGCCCTGCTGGAGGGGCTCAGGGCGGAGAGCGGAGAGGACGGACCGAAGCCGGTCCTGCTCTGCGTCGGCGCGGGGAGCCTGAACGTCGCGGCCTCAAACAGAAAGCGCTTCGAGCCCGCGGCGGACTTCCTGATCGCGGAGCCCGAGGCCCTGGACGCTCTGAACGACAAGCAGACCGTCCATGCCCGGGCGATGGCCCTGGGTCTGCCGGTGCCTCGGGAGTTTGAGGGCGAGCCGGAGACCTGGCCCGTGGTCATCAAGCCCCACTGCGGAGAAAAGCAGGGTCTGAAGGCCGCCGAGCGCTACGCCGTGGCAAGGGACGCCGCGGAATTCCGGGCGAAGTATGAGAAAATGCAGGCCTACGACCCCAAGCCCATCGTCCAGGAGCGGATCGAGGGGGCGGGCAGCGGCGTGAGCCTGCTGCTGGGCCGGGACTCGGAGCTCCTGGGGGCCATCTGCCACCGCAGGCTTCGGGAATATCCCGTGTCCGGGGGCCCCTCCACCTGCTGTGTCACGACCTTCGACCCCGCCCGGATCGAGCAGGCCCACGCCCTGCTGCGGAGCTTCGGCTTCGTGGGCTTCGCCATGGTGGAGTACAAGGGCGACTGCATTCTGGAGGTCAATCCCCGGATCTGGGGCAGCTTCCCCCTGACGGTCTTCGCCGGAAGCTCCCTCTGCCGGAGCTACGCCCTGGCTGCCGCCGGAGAGGCCGTGGACTGCGAGGCAGCGGACTACGCCGTCGGCAGGAAAATGCGCTTCTGCTGGAACGATCTGGCCGCCTCGGCGGAGCTGCTCCGCCACGGGAAGCTCGGCGCGGGCCTCCGGGGCCTGCTGGACTTCTTCCGAGTCCGCGAGGCCCTGAAGGACCGGGAGGATATGGACGCCTACCGGGCCTACCTGAAAAGCTACTGGAAGCGAGGCTGAGCCCATGGAACTGAAGCTGGACCTGCATCTGCACTCCGCGGCCTCCCCCGACGGGCGGATGCCCGTGGAGCAGATCGTGGCCGAGGCCCGGAAACGGGGCCTCGACGGCGCGGCGATCACAGACCACAACGTCCGCTATGTCCCCGCGGACCCGGCGGACGCCGCCCGGGGCATGGAGCTCCTGGAGGACGGCTTCGTGCTCATCGCGGGAGAGGAGTTCTACACCGAGTACGGCCATCTGCTGGGGCTGTTTATGACCGAGGCTGTTCCGACGGACTGTGACCGGGGCGGCCCCTTCAACGCCAGAATTCCCCTGGCCGAGGCGGCGGAGCGGCTCCACGCCCAGGGGGCCCTGGCGGTCCTGGCCCATCCCTTTGAGAAGCATCAGCCGGAGGCGCGCATCGCGGAGGCCGTCCCCCTGCTGGACGCCCTGGAGGCCTTCAACGCCCGGGCCTCGGCCAAGTACCCCGATGCCAACGAGCGGGCCGCGGCCTTTGCCGCTGCCCGGGGCCTGCCCGTCACCGCGGGCAGCGACGCCCATCTCCCCCGGGAGCTCGGCGGCGGCTGCCTGGTCCTGCACGTGGAGGCCCGGACCCCGGAGGCCATCAAGGCGGCGATTTTAGCCGGCGGCAACGCGGTCCGGGGCCGGGAGGGCCGGCGGATCGACGCCGCCCGCAGCCAGGCCACGAAGCTGCGCCGGACCCACGCCGGCCCCCTGCGCTGGGGAAAATGGTCCCTCTACGCCGCCCGCTGTCTCTTCCGGGACCTGACGTGCCGGAGACGGGAAATTTAAGCATCGTACATTGACTGCGTGATGATGTTCGTTTGTCAATGCATCAGGGATCCAACGTACAGGGCCCGGTATCTCTGCGCCCCAATCGTCTCGAACGGGCTCCTTGGCTTCAAGGTTTCAAAAACCTTCCAGGCGGTGCCTGATGCCTGATGCCTGGTGCCTGATGCCTTAAAACCAAGTTGGAGGAAACGGATATGCCAATTATCGTAAAGCTCGGCAAAAAAGTCAAAGCCGCGGCGCGGAAGCTCCTGCCCGCGCCGGAGCCCCGGCTCTCCTGGTCCCGGCGGATCTCTCAAATCAAGACCGAGCGCCGGATCTGCGCCATGACCTTCGACGACGGCCCCATGGACCTGCCCGCCGTGCCGGACCGCTTCGAGGGCCGGGCCGTCACGGACCTGCTCCTGGACGTGCTGGCGGAGTTCGGGGCCAAGGGCACCTTCGACGTCATCGGCGACACCTCGGAGAACTACCCGGACCGGCGGGGCAGGCTCGGCACCACCAACTGGGGCGGCGTGGCCTACGACCACTACCCGGACTTCGGCCGGGACGAGCGGGGCGGCGCGCTCCACTGCCAGCGCCTCATCCGCCGCATGATCGACGAGGGCCACCAGATCACCAACCACAGCTATCGCCATATCATCTACGGCAAGGAGGCCTTCGTCTACCGCAAACGGCACAGCCTGGACAGCTTCGACGCCGCCGTGGCCGACCTGACCCGGCTGGACAGCCTGCTCCGGGAGCGGGACGGCTATCAGATGCACATGACGAGGCCGCCGCATTATGTAAACCGCGTGGAAAAGGGCCTGACGGCCTACGACGTCTGTGACGCCCTGGGCTATCAATATCTGGCCGCCTCCTTCGACGGAGCGGGCTGGATGTCCGACCGGAGCCCGGACCCGGAGGCCGCGCTGGAGGCCGAGATCAAGGCCATGACGGAGCCGATCCGGAAGGCCCTGGAAAAGGACCCGGACTGCCTCCGCGGCCAGATCATCTTCCAGAAGGACGGGGGCAACATGCAGCGGCGGACCCCGGTGGTCTACGGCCTGCGGGGCCAGCTGGAGCTGCTGCGGCAGTACGGCTATCAGGTCGTCACCGTGGCGGAGCTCATGGAGGAGAGCCCCTTCGCCGACCTGGGCCGGGAGGACCCGCTCTTTGACAAGCTCAACGCCCTCCAGCGCAGCCGCACCGTGGTCTATTCCGACAACCTCCTGCGCCTGGACCGGCCCATGACCCGGGGCGAGCTGGCCCTGCTGCTCTGTCCCCGGGAGGAGGCGATAACCCGCCGCCTGGCCATCATCCGCCGCTCCGGCCCCGCGGACTCCGCCGCCGGCGCCCTGGAATGGTGCGCGGAAAAAGGCCTGCTCCCCAAGGGAACGGACCCCAAGGCCCCCGTCAGCACCCTCCCCCCGGCGCATTTCGCCCCCACCAACGACTTCACCCGCCGCGGCGTCTATCAGGCCTACAGATTCCCAGCGGAATAACACAAAGCGGAAACGGAATACAAAACTTAGACCGAAAACAAACATAGACCGAAAACAAAACTGAGACCCTTCCCCCAACGGTGAAAGGTCTCAGTTTTGTCATTCCCCGTAGGGGCGGCCATCGGCCGCCCGCCCGAGGCACATGCTTTCAATCCGCACCCACCCTGTAGGGGCGGCCATCGGCCGCCCGCAAGAGGCACCATCTGTCCAGTCTCGTCATTGCGAGACCGGTGCGCACACAGGTCGTGGCAATCCGTTCTCTTTTTGTCGCTGTTCAATCAATATTCCACAGCTTTTTCAGACGTTCCACGGTGAAGTTCCACTTTTCTGCCGTAGGTCTGCAAACGGTGTTTTGATTTCCAAAGAAGCCCAATTCTTTTACCGCTTTGGAACGGGCAAGTGTCTTGATCCACTTTACCTTCACAATATATTCAGCTCGTTCCGGATCGTCTTCGGCATAGAAATAATCCCCGCGCAGCTCCAGGTCCCGCATCTGTACATTCTGCCCGTCAATGGAAAAAATGACATCTTTGGCTTGAGCAACAGGCTCTTCAACGATTCCTACGCCAACATAGCCAGTACGGGGAATATTGACCCAGACACGATCCCCCGGCGACAAAAGACCAAGCGTTTTAGTATAAAAGCTTCCGCCGCCGGCTGAGATAAAGCCATATTTTTTCGCGTCGTCCCAATTGCGGGCGTCCTCACCAAAGGACACGTAGTATTCTCCGTTCCACGGATCCTTTCTCGAAACTTCGGCGCCTGTCGATTCTTCCATGTCCTCAGCCAGCCATGCGCGACTGATTAGCCTTTGCTCTCCACACCGAAAGACTTGAAAGAACAGAATATTGATGTCAACTTGGTAGGTGTCACGAAGAAAGCGGATGATTCGCTCTGTTCCGTTATCCATCTTTGCTGCAACAATGACCATTTTCACAGTTTCGTTGACGGTTGCTTCATCGAGTTCTGTACCGTATTTATTCCGATAGGCTGCGTTAAGAGTCTGTTCACCCTTGCTGTAGTTGAGATATATCTGCGCTATGTCCTCTGCGGAGAGTTTGGAAACACTGGCGGCGTAATCAATGACCTGAGCCGTAACGTCACGCGGCGTCAGATCTTTTTTCAACTCCACGACGATCATGTTTCCGCTGTGGTCCATGCAGAGAATATCAATCAATTTGCCCGCATTGGTTCGGACCTGCTCACCGATAACGAGCCAGCCGCGGTTAAGCAATTGAATGTGGTCGCATAAAAAGTGTTCCAACTCCAACTCGTTAGCCAAGACCGCAGAATCGAGGGGTTTTGCTGATCAAGTGACCAAATTTCTTGATATAATGCCATAATGTACCTCCGTTGATAAAGAAAAAAACGTACTCTACGAATAATTAAGAAAACGCTTTGTTACGCCAGAGCAGGGGACGGGGAACCCGTCCCCTACGGCTCCGCTTCACTTATTACTAAATCACTTTTCATTATTCATTCGTCCCAGGCGGGGGAGGGAGGACAAGCGATGCTTGTCCCTACAGTGCAAACCGGAGAGGTTTCCGTCTCTTGCGGGCGCTCAATGAGCGCCCCTACAACGGGGGACGCGGCTAAATTATTTTTTTCCATCGTTCAAATGGCAATTTGAACGATACCACAATTATTCGTTATTCATTATTCGTTATTCATTCATCCAAAGCGGGGAACCCGTGGCGCACACTGTGCGCCGCTGCGGTTGGAGCCGGGCGACGACAATGACCGCCCCTGGGGAGAGTTAGCCCTCCAAGGCCGCTGCCGCCTGCTCCCAGCGCTCCATGAGCTCCGCCAGGGCTGCCTCGGCGGCCTCTTTTTCCTCGGTCAGCCGCATCAATTCCTTGTAGTCCGCGGCGGCGGCCAGGAGCTGGCCGTCCAGGGCGGCCACGAGCTGCTCCTGCTTGTCGATCTCCCGCTCCAGGCGGCGGACCTCCTTCTCCAGGGCCTTGCTGTCCGTCCTCTGGGCGGGCTTTTCCTTTTTGACGGGCTTCTCGGTCTGGGGGATGGGCCGGATGGCGGCGTTCTCCTTCAGGCTGCGGTACTTGGCGTAGCCGCAGGGGTAGTCCTTGATGACCCCGTCCTCCAGCTCCCAGATCCGGGTGGCGAACTTGTCCACGAAATAGCGGTCGTGGGAGACGAAGAGCAGGGTACCCTCGTATTCCTCGATGGCGCACTCCACCCACTCCCGGGAGGCGATGTCCAGGTGGTTGGTGGGCTCGTCGAGGATCAGCAGGTTGATCTTCTCATCCATGAGCATACACAGCCGGAGCCGGGACTGCTCGCCGCCGGAGAGGGTGCCCACGGTCTTGAACACGTCCTCCCCGGAGAAGAGGAAGGCGCCCAGCCGGTCCCGGGCCTGCTGGGGGGTGCAGTTCTTCTCGTAGAGCATGGTGTCATAGAGGGTCCGCTCCGGGTGGGCGAAGTGCATGATCTGGGGCAGATAGGCGGTCTTCACCGTGGGGCCGAAGCGGATGCGCCCCGCGTCCACGGGCTCCTCCCCCAGCAGGCAGCGGAGGAAGGTGGTCTTGCCCGTGCCGTTGTCGCCTAAGATGGCGATGCGCTCGCCGCCCTCCACCAGCAGCTCCACGTCGGAAAAGAGCTTCTTGTCCCCGAAGGACTTCTCCATACCCTTGACGGAAAACACGGAGTCCCCGAAGAACTCCTTTTCTCCGAAGCGGGCCTTCATGGTCTTCTCGGTCCTGGGCCGCTCGGTCTTCTGGATCCGTTCCATCCGGTGCTGCATGGCCATGGCCCGGCGGTAAAGGACCCGGTTGTTGATGCCCCAGCCCTTCATCCGCTCGATGGTGTAGCTGAGCTGGCCGATCTTGGCCTGCTCCTGCTGGTACTGCTTCATCTGCAGGTTGAAGCGGGCCTGCTTCTCCTCTAAATAGAAGGAATAGTTGCCGTTGTAGAACTCGGCGTGACCGTCGTGGATCTCGATGATCCGGTCCACCACCCGGTCCAGGAAGTAGCGGTCGTGGGAGATGGTCAGGGTGGTGCCCTTGAACTGCTTGATGTAGCCCTCCAGCCACTCCACGCTGCGCAGATCCAAGTGGTTCGTTGGCTCGTCCAGCAGAAGGATGTCGGTGTTCTCCAGCAGGAGCCGGGCCAGATTCACCCGGGTCTTCTCGCCGCCGGAGAGGGAGGAGAAGAGCTGGTCCCGCATGGGGGCCGGGATGCCCAGGCCGTTGCAGATCTTGTCCACGCCGGTGTCCATCTCGTAGCCGCCGCCGACCTCGTAGGCCGTGGACAGCCGGTCATATTCGGAGAGGAGGGCCCGGTCCGCGGAGACGGTCATCTGCCGCTCCAGGGCCTCCATCTTTTTCTTCATGGCAAAGAGCTCCCGGTAGGCGGAGCGGAGCACGTTCTCCACGGTCCAGCCCGCGGGGAAGGAGGGGATCTGGGAGATCAGGCCGATCTTCCGGTTCGGGGCGAAGACGATGGTCCCCTCGTCGGGCTCCAGCTCCCCGGTGAGCATGCGAAAGAGGGTGGTCTTCCCGCAGCCGTTCCGCCCCATGATGCCGACGCACTCGCCGGTC
>CAMVKI010000092.1 GCA_947168005.1 uncultured Clostridia bacterium | reverse complement strand
TAGGAGAAAAGGTATGGATATAAAAAAGTACGAAAACTTCCATCTGGAAGAAATACTAAACCTATATCAGAGCGTCGGATGGACAAATTATCTTGAAAGAATTAGCGTCCTTGAAGAAGCCTATGCAAATTCTCTTTGCGTAATCGGCGCATATGACAATGAAAAATTGGTGGGAATCATCCGTGCGGTCGGTGACGGGCAGACGATCGTGTTCGTGCAGGATATCATCGTTCTGCCGGAGTACCAGAGAAAAGGGATCGGAACAAAGCTGCTGAAAGCCGTCATGGATAAATATCATGATGTTTACCAGATGGAATTACTAACGGATAATACGGTAAAGACAAAGGCTTTCTATCGTTCAGTGGGCTTTACCGCTTCAGACGATGTGGGCTGTGTTGCTTTTATAAAAATGTAGTTGGAGGAACTATGGACTATATGCTTGCTTTGCAAGCAGTGAATTGGGTCTGACGGCGCGTGAATTGCACTTCGTGCATGAATTGACCTTTGGTCATGAATTGCCCTGCGGGGCATAAGGCGCGATTCAATTCACGGAGCGCAGCGAGAAATCATGCGCGCAACGCAAATCATGACGCGCGGCGACAATTCATTCAAAGGAGAAAAGCCCGTCCCGCCCACAGGGGCCGATGAGGGCATCGGCCCTGTGGGATGCCTCCGGGCGGGGAACCTGTGGCGCACGCTGTGCGCCGCTACAGGTGGGCGGGGGTGCCTGCGGGCGGGGAACCTGTGGCGCACGCTGTGCGCCGCTACAGGTGGGCGTCCCTCGGAGGGGAGAAAGATATTCACAGTAAATTTACAGCTGTTTTCCGAAAAGTGTGTTATAATTGAAATTACCAAAACAAACTATGGAGGTTTCAAAACATGGCATACAATCGTTTCGTGCTCAATGCGACGTCCTACCACGGCAAGGGCGCTATCCAGGCGATTCCGGAGATCGTCAAGTCCAAGGGCTTCCACAAGGCCTTCGTGGCCTCCGATCCCGGTCTGGTGAAGTTCGGCGTCACCGCCAAGGTCACCGATCTGCTGAAGGAAAACGGCATCGACTTTGAGGTCTATTCCAACATCAAGCCCAATCCCACCATCGAGAACGTCCAGGCCGGCGTGGAGGCCTACAAGGCCAGCGGCGCGGACTTCATGATCACCATCGGCGGCGGCTCCTCCATGGACACCGGCAAGGCCATCGGCATCATCATCAACAACCCCGAGTTCGCGGACGTCCGCTCCCTCGAGGGCGTGGCCCCCACCAGGAAGCGCACCGTCTTCACCATCGCCGTGCCCACCACCGGCGGCACCGGCGCCGAGTCCACCATCAACTACGTCATCACCGACGTGCAGAAGACCCGCAAGTTCGTCTGCGTGGACCCCAACGACATCCCTGACGTGGCCGTCGTCGATCCCGATATGATGGCCTCCATGCCCAAGAGCCTGGCTGCCTCCACCGGTATGGACGCCCTGACCCACGCCATCGAGGGCTACACCACCAAGGGCGCCTGGGAGCTGGCCGACTGCCTGGATCTCGAAGCGATCAAGCTGATCGGCAAGAATCTCCGCAAGGCCGTCGCCGGCGACGACGAGGGCCGCGAGGGCATGGCCCTGGCCCAGTACGTGACCGCCATGGCCTATTCCAACGTCGGCCTGGGCATCGCCCACTCCATGGCCCACACCCTGGGCGCGCTCTATGACACCCCCCACGGCGTGGCCTGCGCCATGATGCTGCCCATCGTCATGGAGTTCAACCAGGAGGCCACCGGCGAGAAGTTCAAGGCCATCGCCGAGGCCCTGGGCACCGATACCGCGGGCATGGATCAGGCCGCCTACCGCAAGGCCGCCATCGACGCGGTGCGTCAGCTCTCCGTGGACGTGGGCATCCCCACCAAGCTGGAGAAGCTGAAGGAGGAGGACCTGGACTTCCTGGCCAAGTCCGCCGCCGCCGACGCCTGCACCCCGGGCAACCCCCGCGAGGCCTCCATCGAGGACTACAAGGCCATGTTCCGCAAGCTGATGTGATCCCGCGCGGAACGGCTCCGGATACCCAAAGCACAGCCGCATAATCCGAACAAAAGGGGCTGAGGCAAAACGCCCCGCGAAAAAGCGCCGAGGACTGCGAAAGCAGCATCCTCGGCGACTTTTTTGTGGGAAAAACCTGTACGAGCGAGTTCAATCGGCGCTTTCGGCTGCCTTGCGTTCTTGTTGCCGATCAAAGAAACGGTGGCAGCCACGGGGCAATCCGGGAGTTCGTCTTTCATTTTCATGGGAGACCCTGGGCGCGGTGCCGGAAACCTATTTTACCGCCTGGGGCTTCCGTTGACGGCAAAATTGTGGTACAATTATAGTTACCCAGGCAAAAAGGACGGCGAGCGCGCATGATTATCAATACCGGGCAGCGGACGGACATCCCCGCCTTTTACGCGGAATGGTTCGCGAACAGGCTCAAGGAGGGCTTCCTGATCGGGAATTATCAGGAGGGAGACCGAATCCACGAGGTGCCGCAGGTCTCCTGGATCGATGGACAGACAAGCTTTTTGGAAGGAGATCAGGGAAACCCATGAACCAAGAGGAAAGAAGACGGTTTTTGATCCGGCGGCTGCTGGACGAGCAGCCGCGATACCGGGATTTGGAGCTTCCCTCCGGGGAGGCGGAGCAGCGCCGGCTGCTGCGGAGCCTGTTCAATATCCGGATGCCAGGCGGCATCGACGGGGAATTCCTTACCGTACAGGACGAATACCTGCGGGAGGAGACCAGGCGGAAGGGCGTCACCACCCTTGCCGAGCTGACGCCGGTGGAGCCCGGCCGGTATCTCTGGCGGGGCGACATCACGACCCTTGCCTGCGACGCCATCGTCAACGCCGCCAACGCCGGCATGACCGGCTGCTACCAGCCCTGCCACAGCTGCATCGACAACTGCATCCACACCTGGGCGGGCGTCCAGCTTCGGAACTGCTGCGCGGAGCTGATGGAGGAGCAGGGCTATGAGGAGCCGACGGGACAGGCGAAGATTACGCCGGCTTTCAACCTGCCGTGCAGGTATGTAATCCACACGGTGGGCCCCATTGTGCAGGGGCGGCTGACCGGGCGGCAGGAAGAGCAGCTTGCCTCCTGCTACCGCGCCTGTCTGGAGCTGGCGGAGGAGCACGGGCTCAGCAGCGTCGCCTTCTGCTGCATCTCCACCGGGGTCTTCGGCTTTCCCCAGGGCCGGGCCGCCGAGATCGCCGTGCAGACGGTGCGGGAATATCAAGCAAACAGCAAGATTGAGGTGATTTTCAATGTTTTCAGGGAGGAAGACTTCTACATCTACCGCGCATTGCTCGGATGAACTCCAAAGGCTGAAGCAGGCGCTTTTTGACGCCGACGCGGTGCTGATCGGCGCCGGGGCGGGGCTGTCCACTTCGGCGGGCTTCGTGTACAGCGGGGATCGCTTTGAACGCTGGTTCTCGGATTTCGGCCAAAAATACGGCTTTTCCGATATGTATTCCGGCGGCTTTTATCCCTATCCCACGCAGGAGGAATTCTGGGCCTATTGGAGCCGGTATATCTGGATCAACCGCTATATGGACGCGCCGAAGCCGGTGTACGGGCGGCTGCTGGAGCTGGTGAAGCACAAGGACTATTTCGTCCTGACCACCAACGTGGACCACTGCTTCCAGAAGGCGGGCTTTGACAGGGACCGCCTGTTCTACACCCAGGGCGACTACGGCCTGTTCCAGTGCTCGGAGCCCTGCCATAACAAGACCTATGAGAATTACGAGACCGTCCGCGCCATGGTCCTCGCCCAGGGTTGGGAGATCGGTCCGGACAACACTTTGCTCCGGCCCGAGGGCGTGACGCTGAAGATGGCTGTCCCGACGGCGCTGCTGCCCGTCTGCCCGGTCTGCGGAAAGCCCATGACCATGAACCTGCGCTCCGACGAGCGCTTTGTGGAGGACGAGGGCTGGATGCTGGCCTCCGGCCGTTACAGCGACTTTTTGCAGGCCCATCAGGGCCGGGTCCTCTATCTGGAGCTGGGCGTGGGCTACAACACGCCGGTCATCATCAAGTACCCCTTCTGGCGGCTGACCGCCGGAAATCCGAGGGCCACCTACGCCTGTATCAACTACGGCGACGCCGTCTGCCCGAAGGAGCTCGGCAAGCAGGCCGTCTGCATCGACGGGGACATCGGCGAGGCTTTGCGGGCCTTATAAATTGAAAAGACAAGCAGGCTGTGACGGCCTGCTTGTCTTTTCTCGATCGGCTTTTAGTTTCCGTGGCAGTGGTGGTCGGCGCAGTGGTCGTGGCCGCAGTCGCCGCCGTGGTGCTCGTGATGATCGCAGCGGGCGGCGGGGTCGTATTCCAGGCGGCCCTCCGCCAGGGCTTTGGCGGCTTCGTCCGCGCTGCCTCGCACGCCGCCGAAGAGCTTGATTCCGGCCTCGGAGAGCGCCATCTGCGCCCCCATGCCGATGCCGCCGCAGATCAGGCAATCCGCCTGGGCCGCCTGCAAAAAGCCCGCCAGGGCTCCATGGCCGCTGCCGTTGGTATCGACGATCTGCTCCCGCACGATCTTTCCGTCCTCCACGTCATAGAGCTTGAACTGGGCCGTGTGGCCGAAGTGCTGGAAAATCTCTCCGTTTTCATAGGTGACTGCAATTCTCATGCTGCCGCATCCTTTCTCCGTCAGGTTTTCAGGGGTTTGCATCGGGGTGAATTCGCAGCAGCCGCCGGCGATCAGCAGACGTTTTCCGTTTACCAGCGCGTCCGCCAGCTTGCGGCGGGCGCTTTCGTAGATTGCCGTCACGGTGGTGCGGGCAACCTGCATCCGGGCGGCGCAGCC
This sequence comes from uncultured Clostridia bacterium, assembly GCA_947168005.1. GTDB lineage: Bacteria > Bacillota > Clostridia > Oscillospirales > Oscillospiraceae > JAFRPC01. The sequence goes on along the minus strand of CAMVKI010000092.1, from coordinate 4,357 downwards.
CTCCTGGCTCAGACCCTCGTGGTCCAAGAGCCGCAGTGTTTCAAATTCGTCCACCGTCAGCCGCACGGCCTCTGTGGGCGCGGTGTCGTCCGGCGAAAAGCTTCGAAACATGGGCAGCTGTTCAATTCGCCTGCATCGCGTCGGTCTTGCCACGTTTCACACCCCCTGTCGGACCAATTATAGCATGGTTTCCGACATATGTCAATAATAATTCGCTCGAATTCTGTTCACGAGGAACGATTATCTATTCTTTTAGGACGGCCAATGGCCGCCCCTACGCGGGGTTAGGGCCGATGTGGGCATCGGCCCCTACGGACGGGAGCTTAGGGCGGCCGGTGACCGCCCCTACGGAGACGGGGGATGCGGATTGCCGCGACCAGTGTGCGCACTGGTCTCGCAATGACGGGAATGGGGGTGCCTGCGAGGCGGGGGCGGCGGCCTGGGGTCAGGCCGCCCTACGGCGGGACGGAAGTGACAGGTGACAAGTGACAGGTGACAAGTGACAGTGCGGGGCGTGGGTGCCTGCGAGGCGGAGGGAGGAGGACGGATTGCCACGACCAGTGTGCGCACTGGTCTCGCAATGACAGGAATGGGGGTGCCTGCGAGGCGGGGGTTAGTCGGGGGAGAGGGGTTAGTCGGGGGAGGGGGTGACGGTGAGGGTTACGCTTCCGTTTCCGAGGAGGGCGGTCAGGGCGGCGGCGTCCGGGGTGGTGATGTGGCCCAGCCGGGTGTAGGACCAGCTGTTGGAGCCGTAGAAGACGATGAGCTGACTGCCGGCGTACAGGACGATGTCGCCGGGGGCTGTGGTGGTCTGGGCGTCCTGCCGCGGCAGGCTTTGGCCGATGGGGCCGACCTGCTCGAAACCGCCGTAGGGGGACAGCTGAATCGTCAGCGGGGTCTCCGCCGCCAGTGCTTTGAGCGCATTGACGCTCTCGTTGTCCTCCCAGAGCACGGCAAGCTCCGCCTTGGGGAAGCAGTCGATCCAGCCCTGCAAGCCGTTCAACGCCCGCTCCGGTGTTTCCGCGGCGTCGTCCGCCGCACAGGTCAGCAGATACACCCGGCGGAAGCGGTAGTCGGAGGGATAGAGGGGGTTCATCTATTCCCTGTAGAACGCTTCCGGCCCGTCGAAGGGGATCGCGTCCTTGCCGCCGCCGTCGTAGAGGTCCGTGTGGACCGCGTCGGGGATGAGCAGCAGCTCCTTGTTTTCGGTGAATCTGCCGTCCCGGACCATATCGGCGTAGGCGTCCCGGCTGAAGCAGCAGGAGTGGGCCTTCTCGCCGTGGACGAGCAGCACCGCCGAGCGGATTTCGCCGATGTACTTCAAAAGGCGTTCACCCGCGTCATGTCGTACATGGTCATGGCGGCGGTGACCTTGCTGTGTTTGACCGCGGCGCTCTTGGGGAAGGTCTTGTCCCAGCGCGTCGCCAGCTTGAGCTCCTTTGGCTGCATCATGATTGTATCCTCCGTTCGTTTTTTCTCCATCATAGCATATTGACAGGGCTTTTACAAATAGTTATAATGAATTTCGTGATATTCCAAATCGGAATAATACGGAGGACTTGCGATGGAGATCAGAACCTTGCGCTATTTCCTTGCCGCGGCGCGGGAGGAGAATATGACCCGGGCGGCGGAGCTGCTGCACGTGACCCAGCCCACCCTGTCCAAGGCCCTCCGGGCCCTGGAGGACGAGCTGGGCAAAAAGCTCTTCACCCGCCGCAGCTTCAGCATCTCCCTGACGGAGGAGGGCGTCCTGCTGCGGGACCGGGCCGAGGACTTGGTTTCTTTGGCGGACAAGATCGAGCGGGAGTTTCTGGCCCTGGACGACGTGACCGGCGGCGAGCTCTGCTTCGGTCTGGCGGAGTCCTGCCAGATCCGCTATCTGGCCCGGGAGCTGCGCAGACTCAAGGAGCGCTATCCCGGCCTGCGCTACCACATCACCAGCGGCGACACCGAGCAGGTGACGGAGAAGCTGGACAAGGGTTTGCTGGACTTTGCCGTGGTATGCAGCACCCCGGACGCCGCCCGGTATCGCGCGCTGGAGTTTCCGGAGACGGACCGCTTCGGCCTGGTCCTCCCGCGCACGGACCCCCTGGCGCGGAAAACGGAGATTACCCCCGGCGATCTGATCGGTCTGCCGCTGTTCTGCTCCGAGCAGAGCTGGGAGAACGACATTCGGCCCTGGGCCGGCGGGTTCTTTGACCGGCTGCGGCTGGAGGGCTCCTTCCGGCTGTCCTACAACGGCTCCCTCTTCGCCCGGGAGGGGCTCGGCTGCCTGCTGACCCTGGAGCACCTGATCGACGTCAGCGAGGAGAGCGGCCTGTGCTTCCGGCCCCTCTCCCCGGCCCTGGAGCTGCGGCTTTACCTGATCTGGAATCGTGGGCAGTCCTTGACGCCCCTCGCGGAATGCTTCCTGGAGCAAATAACGGCTTCGTTCAATTTGGATTGGACTTTGGGGGAGAAAGCTGCTAAAATGGAGACAGGCGGGATGTAGGAGAAGCGGAGGCGCTTCAGGAGGAATACAATGGAAAATACATATGAATTTTTCTCCCGGATGATCGGGACCCTGGCGGTGATTTTGCTGGTGGCGGCCTACGCGGGGAGCACCCAGCTTTTGAAGAAGTACATCGCCCAGCGGAAAAGCTGGAAATTTATTCTGTTTACCGGGCTCTTCGGGGGGCTCTTCGGGATCTACGGGAACATCTCGGGCATCGACCTGAACGGGGCCGTGATCTCCGTCCGGGACATCGGGCCCATGCTGGCGGGGCTCATCGGCGGGCCTGCCAGCGGCCTGCTGGCCGGCGCCGCCGCCGGCATCCATCGACTCACCATGGGCGGGCTCACGGCGACGGCCTGCGTCATCGCCACCAGCACCATCGGCCTGCTCTGCGGCCTGATCTCCCACTTCTTCCCCAACGTGCTGAAGAAGTTCTGGCGGACCCTGCTGATCGGCATCGCTATGGAGGTCCTGCACCTGGGCATCGTGCTGCTGGTGGTGAAGCCCTTCTCCACGGCCTGGGACATCGTGCGGCAGATCGCCCTGCCCTTTATTACGGTCAACGCCCTGGGCATCGCCTCCATGATGGGTATTATCCACTTTATCGAGAAGCAGCAGGCCCTCTCCCTGGAGCGGGAGCGGATGAAGTCGGAGCTGGAGGTCGCCAGCGTGATCCAGCACTCCCTGCTTCCGGAGCTCAGCGAGCGCTATCCGGGACGGCCCGAGCTGGCCATCCGCGCCTCCATGGAGGCGGCCAAGGAGGTCGGGGGCGACTTTTACGACGCCTTCTTCGTGGACCAGGACCGGATCGCCTTCCTGATCGCCGACGTATCGGGCAAGGGGGTCCCGGCGGCCCTGTTTATGGCCTCCTCCAAGACCATCCTCCAAAACTGCATCCGGGACATGCCGAAGCTCTCCGAGGCCTTCGCCCGGGCCAACGAGGTGATCTGCGAGAAAAACGAGCTGGATATGTTCGTCACCGTCTGGGCCGGGGTCCTGGACCTGCGGGATGGGCGGCTGGTCTTCGTCAGCGCCGGGCACAACCCGCCGGTGCTCCTGCGGGAGGGAAAGGCGGAGTTTTTGAAGATCAAAAACGGCTTCGTCCTCGGCGGCATGGAGGGCGTGCGCTATCGGGAGAACGAGCTGCGGCTGGCCGAGGGAGACGCCCTCTTCCTCTACACCGACGGCGTGACCGAGGCGGCCGCCGGGGAGAACGAGCTCTTTGGCAACGAGCGGCTGCTGGCCTGTCTGGAGGGTTGCGGAACCGAGGACGCGCAGGCCGTGCTGGACCGGGTGAAGGCCGCGGTGGACGGCTTCGTGAAGGACAACGAGCAGTTTGACGATATGACCATGCTGTGCGTGAAATGGAGGAAACATGAGCAAGTATCTGGATAAGGCGAGAGAGCTGCGGGGGATTGTGACGCCGCACTACAACTGCGGGCAGTCGGTGGTGATCCCCTTTGCCGAGGACGCAGGGCTGAGCGAGGCCCAGGCCTGGGGGGTCTGTGCCAATTTCGGCGGCGGGCTGAAGCGGGCCGCCGCCTGCGGGGCCATTACCGGCGGGCTGGTGGTGCTGGGGCTCTTCGGCATCGACAACCCCGCGGAGTACTATCAGCGGCTCCGGGAGCGGCACGAGGGGATGCTGGACTGCGCCGAGCTGCTGCGCCGGAACAAGGAGCTGGGCCGGGAGAAAAAGCCCCACTGCGACGCCCTGGTCTATGAGTGCGTGGAGCTGGTGGAGGAGATTCTGCGGGAACGCGGGAAGCTCTGAGGAGGGGCGGCGGCCTGGGGTCAGGCCGCCCTGCGGTGGGGTGCCTCCGAGGCGGGGGGCGGACCCCTCCACCGGCCTGCGGCCGGTCCCCC
>CAMVKI010000091.1 GCA_947168005.1 uncultured Clostridia bacterium | reverse complement strand
CGGGGAACCGGGCCGGCAGATTGCCGGCGCTACAGCCGCGCCTGCTGCCTTGTCCGTGCGGGGAACCGGGCCGGCAGATTGCCGGCGCTGCGGCCACGCCTGCTGCCTTGTCCGTACGGGGGGCCGGTGTCCGCCCCCCGCGGGGTGGGACCTCAATCCGTGCTGGCAAACAGGGCCTTGATCCGCTCCAGGAGGGGCTGGTATTCGGGGCGCTTGGGGAGCTCCTCGGAGCTGACGAAGTCCGCGGCGGCGGTCTGGGCGTCCTGGAGGGTCTGCATGTCCAGCTCCAGGCTCCCCACCTTGAAGGCGGGCAGGCCGTGCTGGCGGGTGCCGAAGAAGTCGCCGGGTCCCCGCAGGGCCAGGTCCTCCCGGCTGATCTCAAAGCCGTCGTTGGTCTTGCACAGGGCCTTGAGCCGCTTGATCGTCTCCGGGTTCCGGTTGGCGGTGAACAGGATGCAGTAGGACTTGGCCTCTCCCCGGCCCACCCGGCCCCGGAGCTGGTGGAGCTGGCTCAGGCCGAAGCGGTCCGCGTTCTCCACCACCATGAGGGTGGCGTTGGGCACGTCCACGCCCACCTCGACGACGGTGGTGGCGACTAAAATATCGTACTCGCCCCGGGCAAAGGCCCCCATGATCTCCTCCTTCTGGGCGGATTTCATCTTTCCGTGGAGCAGGGCCACCCGCAGGTCCGGGAAGACCGCCTGCTGCAGGGTCTCGGCCCAGGACTCGGCGGAGCGGAGGCTCTCGTCCTCCCCCTCCTCGATGGCGGGGCAGACGATGTAGACCTGGTGGCCCTCGGCGGCCTGTTTGCGGATGAAGGCGTTGATCCGGGCCCGCTTGTCCTCCCCCACCAGGAAGGTGTCGATGGTCTGGCGGCCCGGGGGCAGCTCGTCGATGACCGAGAGGTCCAGGTCCCCGTAGAGGATCAGGGCCAGGGTCCGGGGAATGGGGGTGGCGGACATGACCAGCAGATGGGGGTCCCGGCCCTTCTCCGCCAGGGCCGCCCGCTGGGCCACGCCGAAGCGGTGCTGCTCGTCGGCCACCACCAGACCGAGATCGGAAAAGCTCGTCGCCTCGGAGATCAGGGCGTGGGTGCCCACGATCAAGTCCGCCTCGTGGGCGGCGATGGCGGCCCGGGCGTTCTTCTTCTGGGCCGGGGTCATGGAGCCCGTCAGCAGGGCCACCCGGACCCCCAGCGGGGCCAGCAGGGGCTCCAGCCCCTTGGCGTGCTGCTCGGCCAGGATCTCCGTGGGGGCCATGAGGGCCGCCTGCTGCCCGTTCCGGGCGGTGATCCAGGCCGCGGCGGCGGCCACGGCGGTCTTGCCGCTGCCCACGTCGCCCTGGACCAGCCGGTTCATCACCCGGCCGCTCTCCAAATCGGCGGCGATCTCCCCGATGACCCGCTTCTGGGCCCCGGTGAGGGCGAAGGGCAGGGCCGCCTCGAATTCCGAAAGCGCCGGCACCGTGAAGCCGGGCCGGGTCTTCTCGTCCCGCCCGGAGCGGAGCAGGGAGAGGCCCACGGAGAAGATAAAGAACTCCTCGAAAATCAGCCGGTGCCGGGCCGTCTCCAGGGCCTCGAAGGAGGAGGGCGCGTGGATCTCCCGGTAGGCCGTGGCCGCGTCGCAGAGGCCGTATTGGGCCCGCAGCGCCGCGGGCAGCAGCTCCGGCAGCTCCCCGAGGCAGGCGTCCAGGGCCTGCTGAACCGTGCGGGAGATCAGATTGTTGTGGAGCCCCGCAGTCAGGGGGTAGATGGGCATGATCCGCCGGGTCAGGACCCCGGGCTTCTCCACGGGCTCGAAGACGGGGTTGTTCATGGCGTAGCCCAGATAGTCCCCCGTCAGGGTCCCGTAAAAGTAGTACTCCCGGCTGTATTCGAGATTGTCCGCCACGTAGCTCTGGTTGAAGAAGGTCAGGTTCAGCCGGGCCGTCTCGTCGGCCACCGTGAGCTTGGTCAGATCCAGGCCCTTGCGGATGTGATGGGTCCGGGGGGAGGAGGTCACGAAGGCCCGGAAGCAGGCGGGCTCGTCGGTCTGAAGCTCCGCGATGGGGACGATCCGGCTCCGGTCCTCGTAGGCCCGGGGAAAGTAGGAGATCAGGTCGTAGAGCGTGCTGATCCCGAGGGAGGCAAAGGTCTTCGCCCGGGCCTCCCCCACGCCCTTCAGATACCGCACCGAGTCAAACAGCCGCGCCATCGTTCCCGCCTCCTCGTTTTCAGATTGACACTCTTTTTTTATATCATACCATACGGCCGCCCAAGTTGCAAGGCCGCCGACGCTTGTCAAGGGGTATTTCAAAAATATTTGAAATACCCCTTGACAGGCGTTCCGCTCCGGGTATATAATCCAAATAGTTAAAAATATTTTGAAACAGGTGACGCCTATGGGTGATGCGAATATTTTCAAGGTCCTGGCCGATCCCCAGCGGCGGGAGATCTTGACCATGCTCCGCTCCGGCCGTCTGAACGCCGGAGAGATCGCCCAGCGGCTGGGCATCAGCCCCGCGGCCCTCTCCTACCATCTGAAGCTGCTGAAGGCCGCGGACCTGGTTCTGGAATATAAGGAAAAGAACTTTATCTATTATGAAGTGAACACGTCCGTGTTCCAGGAGCTGATTCTCTGGGTCAGCCAATTCGGAGGTGAAAGACCGTGAAGCTCCTTGCGAAACTATCCGCCCTCCTGCCCCTTGCCCTGACCCTGGTCTGGCTCCAATTCCTGTCGGACCGGGTCCCTCTGCACTACAACTTCGCCGGGGAGATCGACCGCTGGGGCTCCAAGTGGGAGTACCTGCTCCTGCCCGGGATCGCCCTTCTCTTTGCGGCCTGCTTCTCTCTGGCGGGGCTGCTGATGCGGCGGCAGGCCGGGACAGACGAAAAGGCCCTTGCCCACGTCGAGACCAACTGCAAGCTCCTGCGCGTGGTGCTGGCGGGCTCCGTCCTGCTGTTCACGGTCCTCCAGGCCGTCCTGCTCCTCAGCGCGGGCAAGGCCGCGGCGGATGGCGCGCAGACCGCCCCGCTCCCCTATCTCCGCATGACGGCCCTAGCCCTCGCCTTCCTGCTCATCGTGCTGGGAAACCTGATGCCCAAGTCCAGGCGGAACAGCTTCGTGGGCCTCCGCTGCGCCTGGACCGCGTACAATGACCTGACCTGGCAGAAGAGCAACCGCTTCGGCGGCTGGGCCCTGGCGGCCGCGGGCCTCGTCACGATCCCCGCCGCCCTGCTCACCCCGGAGCCCTGGCCCATAGCCGTCTTGCTTGGCGCTCTCCTCGCCGCCACGCTTGCCTCTCTGGTCTACGCCCGGCAGGTCTACCGGGAGGAAAAGATGAAAAACGAAAAACGAATAACGAATAATTGAGGTGTCGCTTCGCGACGAATTATAATTTCATTTTCTGGTTATCGGTTTCAGTCAGCCGATCCATCGTAGGGGCGGCCATTGGCCGCCCGCCTCCCGCACCAGCCTTCCCCACAGCATCAGGCCCGTAGGGGCGGCCATTGGCCGCCCACATCACACACCGAACTTCCCCGCAGTACCAAGCCCGTATGGGATTGTGCCTCGCCTCGGGCGGGCGGCCAATGGCCGCCCCTACAGACGCAGGGCGAACAGCAGCCCTTCCCCTCGGGCGGGCGGCCAATGGCCGCCCCTACAGGCGCACGGTGAACGGCAGCCCTCCGCCTCGGGCGGGCGGCCAATGGCCGCCCCTACGGCCTGTTTGCTGAGTAAAACCGATAACCAGATTTCATTTTTCAATTCTGCGAATTGAAAAATACCACAACTCTTCCCTCTTCCTTCTTCCCTCTTCCCTTTCTCCGTGCGGGGCCTTTTGGCGCACGCTGTGCGCCGCTACAGGCGGCGGGCAAATAAGGCCGCTACAGGCGGCGGGCGAAAAAGGCCGCCGCGGCGAAGCCCGTCAAGTCCGCGATCAGGGCCGCCGGGACGGCCCAGCGGCTGCGCTTGACCCCCGCGGCGGCGAAATAGACCGAGATCGTGTAGAAGGTGGTCTCCGTGCTGCCCAGCATGACGGCGGCGGTCCGGCCCACGACGGAATCCGGGCCCCAGGCGGCCATCAGGTCCGCCCCCACCGCCAGGGCGGCGCTGCCGGACAGGGGCCGGATCAGCGCCAGGGGCAGGAGCTCCGGCGGGATGCCCGCCAGCTCCGCCGCCGGGGCCAGAAGCCGGGTCAGGGCCTCCATGGCCCCGGAGGCCCGCAGCAGCTCCACCGCCGTCAGCAAAAGCACCAGCGCCGGGAGAATGGTCTTCACCAGCTCCAGCCCCTGCCTTCCGCCCTCCAGCAGGGCCCCGTATACGTCCACCCGCCGCCCCAAGGCCAGAGCGGAGACGACCAACAAAACAGCCGGAACCAGCAGCCCCACACGGATTCCTCCTTCCAAAGTAATAAGGAACAGGGTATCGATTCAGTCGCCCCGTAGCGGCGCACAGTGTGCGCCACCATTCCGCCGCAAAAACGGCGGAATGGCTCGCCATACGGCGAGAAATGCCGGGGAGAAGCCTCGACGACGCCGGAAATCGTTTGCTTTGTGCATATGGCGCACACTGTGCGCCGCTGCGACTGAATAAATACCTTATCTCCTGCTGTTTATTTCTTCTTCCAAAAGCGCCGCAGGAGAGCGGAAGCGCCAAGTCCCGCAAGCACCGAAAGCCCCGAGCTGAGCCAGACTGCCGGGAGGATGTCGAAGGGGGACGCCGCGCCCAGGCTGCCCCGGAGGGCGGCCACGGTGGTGGGCAGGAGCTGGACCGAGGCCGTGTTCAGCACCACCAGGCGGCACATCTCGTCGGTGGCCCCCTCGCTCCGGGCCAGGGCCTTCATCCGCCGGACCGCGGCGATCCCCGGCGGGGTGGCCGCGCTGCCCAGGCCCAGGAGATTGGCCGTCAGGTTGGCGCTCAGAGCCCCCAGGGTCTCCGGGTCCCGCCGGGCCGTGGGAAAGAGCCGCCCCAGGACCGGGGCCAAAAGTCGCCCCAGGCCTGCCCGGAGCCCGGAGCGGTCCAGCAGGACCCCGAAGCCGCTCCATAGGCAGAGGCTCCCGGCGATCCCCAGGGCCAGCTCCACCGCCCGCCCCGCTCCCGCCAGAGCCGCGCCGCCCAGGTCCCCCGCCCCGCTCAGGCCCCCGCAGAACAGGGCCAGGACCAGCATGGCGACCCACAGATAGCTCATTGTCACGTCGATCCCTCCCCTGCCAGCTTACGCGGAAGCGGGCGTGATCATGAATGATGATTCATGAATACTGAAAAAGGAGTATTGCCTATGGATGCCATCAAAACGCAAGGACTGACCAAGTATTACGGCAAGGCCCGGGGGGTCGAAAATCTGGACCTCACGGTGGAGCAGGGGGATTTCTTCGGCTTCATCGGCCCCAACGGGGCGGGCAAATCCACCACCATCCGCACCCTGCTGGGGCTGATCTCCCCCAGCGCCGGCTCCGCCTCGGTGCTGGGGCTGGACGCGGTCCGGGACCGGACCGCCATCCTCCGCCGGGTGGGCTATCTTCCCTCCGAGGCCGTCTTCTACGGCGGGATGCGGGTCCGGGAGGTGCTCAAGCTCTCCGCCGAGCTGCGGAGGAAGGACTGCGCCGCCGAGGCCGCCCGGCTCTGCGAGCGGCTTCAGCTGGACCCGGCCGCCAGGGTCGGCGCCCTCTCCTACGGCAACCGCAAGAAGGTCGGCATCGTCTGCGCCCTGCAGGCGGAGCCGGAGCTGCTGATCCTCGACGAGCCCACGGGAGGCCTGGACCCCCTGATGCAGCGGGAGTTCTTCCAAATCCTGCGGGAGCGGAACGAGACCGGGACCACGGTCTTCCTCTCCAGCCACGTCCTCTCCGAGGTCCAGCGCAACTGCGCCCGGGCCGCGGTGATCCGGGCGGGCCGGATCGTGGCCTGCGACCGGGTGGAGGCCCTGTCCAGCGCCGGGGCCAAGCGGGTCACGGTCCACGGGGCCGTGGATCTGAACGGGCTGGAGGGCCTCCGGGACCGGAAGGACCTGGAGGACGGCGCCAGCTTCCTCTACAGCGGCGGCATGGAGGCCCTGCTGAAGGTCCTGGCCGCCGGACGGGTCACGGATCTGAGCGTATCCGAGCCGGACCTGGAGGAGCTCTTCCTGCATTTCTACGAAGGAGGCGAAGCGAAATGACCCTTGTGAAACATGAGCTGCGCCAGGGCCGGGTGGCCTTTTGGGTCTGGACCGGCGTGCTGGCCTTCCTCCTGGCAACCTGCGTCTTTCTCTATCCCCAGATGAAGGGCGAGATGGGGCAGATGAACGATCTCTTTGCCTCCATGGGCTCCTTCAGCGACGCCTTCGGCATGGACAAGCTGAATTTCGGCAGCCTGATCGGCTACTACGCCGTCGAGTGCAGCAACACCCTGGGCCTGGGCGGGGCCTTCTTCGCGGCCCTCACCGCCGCGTCGGCCCTCTGCGGCGAGGAGAAGAACCGGACCGCCGAGTTCCTGCTGACCCACCCCGTCTCCCGGACCCGGATCGCGGCGGAGAAGCTGATCTCCGTGCTGCTGCGGATGCTCGGCATGAATCTGCTCGTCTTCGCCGTCAGCCTGGCCTCCGTGGCCGCCATCGGCGAGGAGATCCCCTGGAAGGAGCTCTGTCTGCTCCACCTGGCCCACTGCCTGATGAGCCTGGAGATCGCCGGGATCTGCTTCGGCGTGTCCGCCTTCCTGCGAGGCGGCAGCGCGGGTCTGGGCATCGGCATCGCGGCCCTGTTCTACGCGGCGAACCTGCTGGCGAACGTCACCGAGAAGGCGCGCTTCCTGAAATACCTGACCCCCTTCGGCTACTGCGACGGCGCGGACCTCGTCTCCGAGGGCCTGGCCTGGCCCAAGCTCGCCGTCGGCCTGGCAATGGCCGCAGCCTGCATTCTGGCAGCCTTTGTGTACTATCCAAGGAAGGACATCCACTGACCCCCCCATGCACCGCGAACGCCGCTCTGCGGAACGGCACAACCGTGCAGCGCCGTAGGGACAAGCCTTGCTTGTCCGCGTTTGCGCTGTAGGGGCGCTCACTGAGCGCCCGCAATCGCCCGCAGGGCAATCCTTGGCAGCCGGTCCGTCGTCGGGATTTGCCTCCGGCAAATCGCATTCGTTCCGAATGCCGGACGAGCACGGCTCGTCCCTACACCCGCTTTCGGCACTGCGCCGCAGCAGGGGGCACGCCGTCGTCTGCCGGTTTTTTCCCTTTACAATTCCTCGCTTTTCTGCTACAATAGGCAAAAACCAAAACGCAAGGTGATAATTATGGAAAAACTGCTCAACATCATTTCCGATAAGGTCTCCGCCGCCTTTGCGCAGGCGGGCTACGAGGCCTCCTACGGCCGGGTCACGGTGTCCAACCGGCCCGACCTCTGCGAGTACCAGTGCAACGGCGCGCTGCCCGCGGCCAAGCTCTATCACAAGGCCCCCATCCAGATCGCCAGGGACGTGGCCGCCCGGCTGGCCGAGGACCCGGCCTTCTCGGAGGTCCAGGCCGCCATGCCCGGCTTCCTGAATCTGAAGCTCTCCCCCGCCTTCCTGGCGGCCTATCTGGAGCAGACCCGGACCGCTCCCCGCTTCGGCGTGGAGCCCGACCCCAAGGCCGGCGCCGTGGTCATCGACTACGGCGGCGCCAACGTGGCGAAGCCCCTGCACATCGGCCATCTGCGCTCGGCCATCATCGGCGAGAGCATCAAGCGGATCCAGCGCTTCTTCGGCGCGGAGACCATCGGCGACACCCACCTGGGCGACTGGGGCCTGCAAATGGGCCTGGTGATCGCCGGACTCCAGGAGCGGCAGCCGGAGCTCTGCTACTATGACGAGAGCTTCACCGGCCCCTACCCGGAGGAGGCCCCCTTCACGATCTCCGATTTGGAGGAGATCTACCCCGCCGCCTCGGCCCGGTCCAAGGTGGACGAGGCCTTCGCCGCCAGAGCCCACGACTACACCGTCCGGCTCCAGCATGGCGAGCCCGGCCCCTACGCCCTGTGGCAGCACATCATGCGCGTCTCCAAGGCCGACCTGCGGAAGAACTACGACAGGCTCGGGGTCCACTTCGAGGCCTGGCTCGGCGAGAGCGACGCCCAGCCCTACATCCCCGAAATGCTCCGGGAGATGGATGAAAAGGGCATCTTAGTGGAGAGCGAGGGCGCCAGGGTCATCGAGGTCCAGGAGCCCGCGGACACCAGGGAGATCCCCCCCTGCATCCTCATCAAGTCCGACGGCGCCACCCTCTACGCCACCACGGACCTGGCGACCATCAAGCAGCGGATGCAGACCTGGGCCCCCAGCAAGATCCTCTACGTGGTGGACAAGCGCCAGAGCCTCCACTTTGAGCAGGTCTTCCGCTCCGCCCGGAAGGCGGGCCTCGTCAAGCCCGAGACGGAGCTGCGGCACATCGGCTTCGGCACCATGAACGGCAAGGACGGCAAGCCCTTCAAGACCCGCTCCGGCGGCGTCATGCGGCTGGAGACCCTGATCAACGAGATCACCGATTTCGTCCGGGCCAAGGTGGTGGAAAACAAGCTCGTCGGCGACGAGGACGTGGAGAACGTCACCGCCAAGATCGCCATGGCCGCCCTGAAATACGGCGATCTGATGAACGCCCCGACCAAGGACTACGTCTTCGATCTGGACCGCTTTGCGGCCTTCGAGGGCAACACCGGCCCCTATATCCTCTACACCGTGGTCCGGATCAAGTCCATCCTGGCCCGCTACGGAGCCTGGGAGGAGCTGCCCATCCGGGCCCCCGAGACCCCGGAGGCCAAGGACCTGATGCTGGCCCTGACCCGGCTCCCGGACGCCCTGGAGCTCGCCTACCGGGACTGCGCCCCGAATCTGATCTGCGCCTATATCTACGAGCTGGCGGGCTGCGCCAACAAGTTCTACCACGAGACCCACATCCTCACCGAGGAGGACCCGGAGAAGCAAAAGGGCTACGTGGCCCTCGTCGGCCTGACCAAGCGGGTCCTGGAGACCTGCATCGACCTGCTGGGCTTCGAGGCCCCGGAGAAAATGTAATTTCCGAATAAAAACCCCTGTGCGCCGCGGCGCACAGGGGTTTTTATTCGGAAAGGAATCTCTTACAGCTTCTTCTCCAGGCGCTCGCGGATGGCCGCGATGAAGTCCTCGGAGGTGACGGCCACGGGCTTGGGATCCATCAGAGCGGCCAGGTCGCCGGTGACGACGCCGTCGGTGATGGTTTCCATGGTGGCTTCCTCCAGAGACTTGCCGAAGTGGACCAGGGCTTCGTTGCCGTCCAGCTCGCCGCGCTTCTTCAGGGCGCCGGACCAGGCAAAGATGG
>CAMVKI010000090.1 GCA_947168005.1 uncultured Clostridia bacterium | reverse complement strand
CTGGGTCACCTCGCTGCCGGTGCCGGCGGTGGTGGGCACCGCCAGGATCGCCAGACGGCTCTTCGCGTCAAAGCTGCGGCGTCCCTCGTAGTAATCGAGGGCATCACCCTCATTGGGGGCGACGGCCGCCGCAAACTTGGCGGTATCCATCGAGCTTCCGCCGCCGATTCCGATGACGGCCTGGGCGTCATGTGCCCGGCACAGACGCACCGTCTCTTCGATGCCGGAGAGCTGGGGATTCTGCTCCACCTGGGAGAAGAGCGCCATAAAACGCTTGTCAGATGCCATCATGGCCTGCGCATCCGGCGCGAAATGACGCCCGCAGACCAAAACGGCACGCTCGATCCGCAGTTCCTCAAGGATCGCCGAAAGCTGAGCGAATTTTCCCTCGCCGAACCAGATTTTTACCGGCTGGGCGTAAATAAACTCATTTGCCATAGATGCTGTCCTCAATGGCGCTGACCTGAACGGCGAACTTGTGCATGTTGGCCGCACGCCAGTCTTCCAGATCCTGGCACCACTCGGTGGCCAGGAAGGTCTTGGTCATCTCCACAGCCATCTCGGGGCCGACGATCCAGCCGCCCATGCAGAGGATGTTGGCGTTGTTGATGGCGCGGGCCATCTTGGCCGAGTACACGCCCTCGCAGGCCACGGCGTAGACGCCCTTGAACTTGTTGGCGACCACGCTCATGCCCGCGCCGGTGCCGCAGATCAGCACGGCCTTTTCATAGGTCCCGTCCTGAACCTTGGGCGCGACCTCCGACGCCACCCGGTAGTAGGGATGCACGTCGTTGAGGTCCACGGTCCCCAGGTCGTCGGCGTCATAGCCGTTCTCCTTCAGCCAGGCTTTTACCGCCTCTTTTACGGCAAACCCCGATTTGTCGCTTCCGATCGCAAGTTTCACAGTATAACCTCCCATATCTTATGTAGGGACAAGCCGCGCTTGTCCGCGTTTCTTCGTTCTGACGGTATTTTCTTCGGTTTTCGCGGGATGCGTTCCGTAGGGGCGGCTCTTATCCGCCTCAAAGGCGGATGAGCCGCCCGGTTTGCGGAGCAAACAATCGCTCGAAGAGCGATCCTGCCATGTGCATCGCTTGAAAAAGCTTCAAGGGGGGAATCGCTCCCGTTCCGGAACCGTACCGGATTTGCCTTCGGCAAATTGCATTCGTTCCGAATGCCGGGACGCTCATCCGCAGAGCGGATAAGAGCGTCCCCTACGGTGCTCCTGACCCGGAAGGTCTGTCTTTCACACAGGAACAAGCCGCGCTTGTCCGCGTTGATTCCCGACGCTCAAAGGGCAATTTGAGCGACACCGAAATTCTTAATTCTTAATTCTTAATTCTCAATTATCAACTTTCGCCCACACCGCTTCTCTTGCGGCCTCGACGACGTGCTCCTTCGTCAGGCCCAAAGCGGGCTTCAGGTAGGGCAGCTTCCCCACCTCGCCGAAGCGGTCCTCCACGCCCACGGCGAAGACGGGGACCCGCTCCCGGGCCAGGGCCTCCAGCACCGCAGCGTGGAGGCCGCCCACGACGTTGTGGTTCTCCACGGTCAGCACGGCCCCGGTCCTCCGGGCGGAGGCGATGATGGTCTCCTTATCGATGGGCTTGATGGTGTGGACGTTGAGGACCTCGCAGGAGATCCCCTCGGCGGCCAGGGCCTCGGCGGCGTCCAGGGCGTCCCGGGTCACGATCCCGGAGACGCAGATCGTCAGATCCGTGCCCTTCCGCAGCGTGTCCGCCCGGAACAGGTCAAATTCGTAGCCCTCGCCGAAGACGGCGGGCTGTTCGCCCCGGGCCATGCGCAGATAGACCGGGCCCTCGTAGGCGTCCAGGGCGGGCATGGCGGCCCGGAGCTGGACCTCGTCCACGGGCTCAAAGATCAGGATGCCGGGGATGGAGCGGACTACGCCGATGTCCTCCATGGTCATATGGGTGGCTCCGTTGAGCTCGGCGGCAATGCCGGGATCGGTGCCGACGATCTTCACGTTCAACCCGGGATAGCAGATGGAAATGGCGATCTGATCGCAGATCCGCCGGGTGGCAAAGGGGGCGAAGGTCTCGATCCAGGGCTTGAAGCCGTAGCTGGCAAGGCCCGCGCCGATGGAGGCCATGTTCTGCTCGGCCACGCCGCAATCGTAGATCCGGTCCGGGAAGCGCTTCCGCAGGCCCAGGGTGCCGCTGGCCCTGCCGAGATCGGCGTCCAGCAGGACGGTCTTGGGGTCCCGCTCCAGGAGCTTTCCAAGCTCCTCCGCGTAAACTGCTCGCAGCTGCATACTCAAGCCTCCTCTCTCAGGGCCCGGATGGCGGCCTCGGCCTCTTCCATCGGGACGGCGACGTTGTGGTTGGCGGGGCCCAGGTCCTCGGCCCATTTCATGCCGCAGCCCTTGACGGTCCGCAGCAGGACCATGGTGGGCTTTCCACCGCCCAAATTGGCCTTGGCCTGCTTCACGGCGGCGGAGACGGCCTCCACGTCGTTGCCCTTCGGCACGTCGATCACCCTCCAGCCGAAGGCGGCCCACTTGTCCGCCAGGGGCTCCACGTCGTTGACCTCGGCCACGGCGCCGTCGATCTGGAGCCGGTTTACGTCCACGAAGCCGATCAGATTGTCCAGCCTCTTGGCGGCGGCAAACATGGCGGCCTCCCAGATCTGGCCCTCCTGGCACTCGCCGTCCCCCAGCAGGGTGTAGACCCTCGCCCCGTCCTTGGCGATCTTTGCACCCAGGGCCGCGCCCACGGCGCAGGAGAAGCCCTGGCCCAGGCTGCCGGTGGTCATGTCGATGCCCGGGGTCAGGCGCATGTTGCAGTGGCTGGGGAGCTTTGTGCCGCCCTGGTTCAGGGTCAGCAGCACGGACTTGTCAAAGTAGCCCCGGTTCGCCAGAGCCGCGTAGACCGCGGGTCCCGCGTGGCCCTTGGAGCTGATGAAACGGTCCCGACCCTCCATTTGGGGGTTCTTCGGGTCGATGTTCATGGCCTCGAAATAGAGCACGGCCATGAGCTCCACCACCGACAGACAGCCCCCGATGTGGCCCACGCCCAGGTGGGCGATGCTGTGGATCACGTCGCAGCGGATCTCCCGCGCGACGTCCTTCAAATTACAGTTCATAGGAATGCCTCAACCTCCGTGTTGGTTTGCTATCTGTTAGTTTACCCCCGAAGCGCCCCGTTGTCAACCCAAAAAGCCCCCGCGGGCAAAACGGACAAGGGACAAGTGACGGGGTATCACCGGCAGCACCGTGCATCGCGCGCACCCCGTAGGGGCGGTCATTGGCCGCCCTGAAACCTCCCCTGCCAAGGGGAGGGGGACCGCCGCCCCGCGGCGGTGGAGGGGTCCGCCCACCGCCTCGCAGGCACTCCCAAAAGCCTTCCCCTTGAGGGGAAGGTGCCCCAGTGCGCACACTGGGGCGGATGAGGTGGGGCCCCAACCCTCGCGCCATCCGCCCCCGCTGCCGTAGGGGCGCTCACTGAGCGCCCGCCCCCGTTTTGAATTGATAATTGAAAGTTGAAAATTGAAAATATCAGTGTCTTTCAAATTGCCATTCTGGTTATCGGTTTTAATCAGCAAGCACGCCGTAGGGGCGGCCAATTGCCGCCCCCTACGGGCTTGGCGCGGTGGGGAGGGCCTGTGCGGGTTGCGGGCGGCCAATGGCCGCCCCTACGGGCTTGGCGCGGTGGGGAGGGCCTGTGCGGGAGGCGGGCGGCCAATGGCCGCCCCTACGGGCTTGGCGCAGTGGGGAGGGCCGGTGCGGGTTGCGGGCGGCCAATGGCCGCCCCTACGGCGTTCTTTCGCCTTTTTTGGTTGACAAGCGCAATCACGGCGGGTATGATAGCATCAGGAACCTGTAAGAAGCAAGCAGCGGAAAATTCCCAAAAAATTCTTACCTCTTACTTCTTACCTCTTAATTGAAAACGCCGTCTGCAAAGGAGATATTCCCATGAAAAACTTCACTCCCGTCTACGTCCCGGTGGGCGTGCCTACCTTTCATATGCCCAGCGCGGACGAGGCCTTTGCCAAGTCCTGCGCCCTGCTGAAGAATATCGACCTGAGCTTCGTCTGCCCGGCGGACAAGCTGCTCTCCGTGGAGGCCCTGCGGGACTATCTGGAGCCCCTGCAGCCGGATCTGATCGTCTTCCAGAACCTGACCTTCGCCAACGCGGCCTATATGTCCGAGGTCCTGCGGCGCTTTGACTGCCCCCTGGTCCTCTGGACCCTGCGGGAGCCCGTCATCGACGGGGGCCGTCTGCGGCTGAACTCCCTGACCGGGGCCTATTCCGCCGCCAACGCCCTGCGGGCCTTCGACGACCGGCCCTTCCGCTACGTCTTCGGCTCCCCCGACGAGCAGGCCGTGTGCAACGATCTGCTCAACGACGTCCGGGCCGCGCGGCTGATCCACGGCATGAAGGGCCTGCGCATGGCCGCCGTGGGCCACACTCCCCAGGGCTTCGGCTTCGGCCGGGCTTTGGACGCGGAGCTGATGAACGTCTTCGGCGTGGAGCTGGAGGCCATCGAGGCCCGGGAGCTGATCGAAAAGGCCAAGGCCGTCTCCGAGGCCGACTGCGCCGCCTGCCTGGAGAAGACCGCCTGCATGACCTGCGGCTTTGAAAACACCCCGGAGCAAAACCGGGTGGACCACGCGAAGCTCTACCGGGCCTACCGGGATTACGTGGACGAGCATCGCATCGGCGCCCTGGCCTCCCGCTGCTGGCCGGACTTCTTCACCGCCTACGGCACCCCGGTCTGCACGGTGCTCTCCATGCTCAACGACGAGGGCGTCCCCGCGGCCTGCGAGGCCGACGTCTACGGGGCCCTGTCCATGTGGATCGGCTGGAAGCTCTCGTCCCAGCCCGTCTTCTTCGGGGACCCGGTCTCCCTGGACGAGGCCGAAAATACCCTGAGCTTCTGGCACTGCGGGGCCGCGGCCTGCTCCCTGGCCCGGCAGGATACCGGGGCCGTCGTCGGAGTCCACCCCAACCGGAAGATCGGCCCGGCCATGGACTTCGGCTGCGAGGCCTACCCCGCCGTCACGGTCTTCCGCATCGGCCGGGAGCCCGACGGCAGCTTCCGCTTCTTCATCGCCGAGGGCGAGGCCCTGGACAAGCCCAAGCAGTTCATCGGCGCCTCCATCGTGGTCAAAACCGACGCCCCGGTGCGGGAGCTGGTGGAGGACAGCGTCCGGGCCGGCTTCGAGCCCCACTACGCCGTCATCCGCGGCCGCCACTCCGAGGTCCTGGAGGACCTGGCGGAGTTTATGGGCTTTGAGGTGTACCGCTATTAACGCCGTAGGGCGGCCTGACCCCAGGCCGCCGCCCCCCGTAGGGGCGAGCATTGCTCGTCCGCGGACAAGCGATGCTTGTCCCTACACCAAAAAAAGGAGGCACAGCTATGATTCATACCGTATGCATCGTCAGCCTCTCCAGAGGCATCATTGGAGAACCCTTTGTGAAGCACGAGACAGACCTGGGCGTCCGCCGCCTGGAGGAGATGGGCCTGAAGGTCAAGTTCGGCGCGCACGCCCTCATGGGCATCCGGTACCTCGACGAGCACCCGGAGAAACGGGCGGAGGACCTGCTGGCCGCCTTCCGGGACCCGGAGACCGACCTGATCCTCTGCGCCATCGGCGGCGACGACACCTACCGCCTGGCCCCCTGGCTCTTCGAACACGGGGAGCTGGCCGCCGCTCTGCGCCCCAAGCCCTTCCTGGGCTTCTCCGACACCACGGTCAACCACCTGATGCTCCACAAGCTGGGCCTGCCGACCTTCTACGGCCAGAGCTTCCTGGCAGACCTCTGCGAGCTGGACGCGGAGCTGCTGCCCTACACCCGGCGGTATTTTGAGGAGCTGATCCGCACCGGGACGGTCCGCAGGGTCACCCCCAGCCCGGTCTGGTACGAGGAGCGGACCCAGTGGGGCCCGGACCAGGTAGGCGTCCCCCGGGTCTCCCATCCCAATCCCGGCTTCGAGCTGCTCCAGGGTCCCCCGGTTTTCGAGGGGAAGATATTGGGCGGCTGCATTGAGTCCCTCTACGACCTGCTCACCGGCAGCCGTTACGGCGACGAGGCCGAGATCTGCGAGAAGTACGGCCTCTTCCCCAACGCCGAGGACTGGAAGGGCCGGATCCTCCTGCTGGAATCCAGCCAGGAGAAGCCCGGCCCGGCCCTCTATGAGAAGACCCTGGAGCTGCTGAAGGACCGGGGCGTCCTGGGAGCCGTCTCCGGCGTCCTGCTGGGCAAGCCCATGGACGGGGCCTTCGAGGCGGAGTATAAGGAGGCCATCCTCCAGGTCGCCGGGGAGCTCCGCACCGCCGACGGTCTCCCCCTGCCCATCGTCTCCAACCTCTCCGTCGGCCACGCCACCCCCCGCTGCATCCTCCCCTTCGGCGTGGACGCGCGGGTGGACGCGGAGCGGCAGATCATCACCTTCGCGCCGTAGGGCGGCCTGACCCAGGCCGCCGCCCCCCTCCCGAGGCAGCAGACAGCAGGAGACGGGGGACGCGGATTGCCGCGCCAGTGTGCGCACTGGCTCGCAATGACGGGATCGGGAACGGGTTCCGCTGCGGGGGACGGCGATTTCCGGGGGGACGCGAGTTCTTTTGGGGACGCGCCGCGGAACCGGGCCGTCTGCTGGCTGACTTATACAAATGAGACTACCCATGAGATTATCAAACGGAATCTCCACCGCAGCCCGCTATACGACGGGACGGTGACCGGGGTGGGGCCGCGCTACTGCCCCTCCATTGAGACGAAGATCGTCCGCTTCGCGGACAAGCCCCGGCACCAGCTCTTCGTGGAGCCCACGGGGCTGAACACCGAGGAGCTGTATTTGCAGGGCTTTTCCTCCTCCCTGCCGGAGGACGTGCAGCTGGAGATGCTCCACTCCGTCCCCGGTCTGGAGCGGGCCGAGATGATGCGGCCCGCCTACGCCATCGAGTACGACTGCGTGGACCCGACGGAGCTGCTGCCCACGCTGGAATGCAAGAAGGTCCCGGGCCTCTACGGAGCCGGGCAGTTCAACGGCTCCTCGGGCTACGAGGAGGCCGCAGTCCAGGGCTTTGTAGCGGGGGTCAACGCCGCCCTGAAGATCAAGGGCGAGGAGCCCCTGATCCTGAAGCGCTCCGACGGCTATATCGGGGCCCTGATCGACGATCTGGTGACCAAGGGCACCGAGGAGCCCTACCGGATCATGACCTCCCGCAGCGAGTACCGCCTGCTCCACCGCCAGGACAACGCGGACCGGCGGCTCAGCGCCATCGGCCACCGGATCGGCCTGATCTCCGACGAGCGCCTGCGGGCCGTGCAGGAGAAATATGCCGCGGTGGACCGGGAGATCAAGCGGCTGGAGCACAGCGGCGTGGCGGCCTCGGAGGCGCTGAACGCCTTCCTGGAGGCCCGCGGCTCCTCCCCGGTGGACAGCTCCGCCCGACTTGCGGACCTGGTTCGCCGCCCGGAGCTGGGCTACGAGGCCATCGCGCCCTTCGACCCGGAGCGCCCGGCCCTGCCCCCCGCCGTGGGGGAGCAGGTGGAGATCCAGCTCAAATACGCGGGCTACATCGCCCGCCAGGAGCGGCAGGTGGAGGAGTTCCGCAGGGCCGAGAACCGGCGTATTCCGGCGGAAATCGACTACAACGCCATCCCCGCCCTCAAGGTCGAGGCCCGGGAAAAGCTGGCAAAGATTCGCCCCGTCAGCATCGGACAGGCCAGCCGGATCAGCGGCGTCAGCCCGGCGGACGTGGCGGTGCTGCTGGTATGGCTGGAACAGCGAAAAACGCCGTAGGGGCGGCCATTGGCCGCCCGCCGATGCGCGCCAGGGTTTCATATTTGTCATTGCGAGGCCAGTGCGCACACTGGCCGTGGCAATCCGTTCCCTTTCAACTCGGGTGAAGCAAGATGAATCATACAAAATGGAATGAATTGTTCCGAGCTTTTTATGCGGAGGAATTAAAACCCAACGGGCGGACCATCCCCTGGAGGATCCTGTCGGTGGGCGGTTTTTGCTCTCCGTGGGACGACACCTGGACACATTTCGGCTGTGAGCCGATTGCGTACAAAAGCATCGACCGGCTGGAGATTCGGCTGACCGATGAAAATCGCGGTTTCGTGCTGGATCAGCTCCGGAGGATCCGCGTTCCGGGGGAAATCAATGGCGAGATCGTGACGGTGTTCGGGTATTCGCAAACGGCGGATTATCTGTGAGCGGTGGCGCACACTGTGCGCCGCTACAGAGTCATTGCTCATAACAGCGTCAAAGGATTTTGCAGAGCGGTGGCGCACACTGTGCGCCGCTACAGAGGGCGTAGGACACGAGGAGGAAACATGAGACTTTATCACATCAGCCAGACCCTGAGATTGGGGGAGACTTTACAGCCGGGGCATCAGCATTTTTCGGATCTGACGGAGCCCTTTATTCAGGGGCTGGAGCGGGGGACGGAGTGCTTTATCGGGATGCTGCTGAGCGGGAGGTATCTGTATGCCGTGATGAATCGCTCCGGGCTGCGGGAATGGGCGGATTACGTCAAATGGGCCGCGGAGGGACTCTTTGAGTTCGTGCGCCGCCGGGCGTTCCCGGAGGCGGTGAGCCGCCTGGGCTGCGTGTACTACTACGACACTCTGGAGAACTGCCGGGGCTTCTATGCCCGGGACTGGGGCGAGGAGAGTCCCGAGGAGCGGGAGAAGGTCCGGCTCTTCGCCGTGGTGGTGGAGGACCCGGCCCCTCAGCGGCGGGACATGCGCCTCTTTGACGCGGCCTATGACGCTGTGGAGGCGCAGAACGTGGAGGCGGCCCTGGAGCTCGCCGCCCGGTATTTCCGGGGCGAGGAGAGCGAGGAGCCGATTTGGGAGATCCTCAGCGACCGGCCCGGGAAGGCCGTGGAGGACCTGACGGCGATCCTGCGGTGATTGAAGGCGGTTCCGCGTCGGCGGACAAGCGAGGCTTGTCCCTACAAACATAGAAAGCAACAAAATATAAATATAGGAGGCTAACACACAATGAGCGAAAAAACCGAGGAACTGAGAAAGAGCCTGCTGCGGGCGCCGAAGAACGGCTACGACCGCATCAGCGCCGAGGAGCGGGCCGAGATGGAGCGCTACTGCCGCGACTACATGAAGTTCATGGACGCCGCCAAGACCGAGCGCGAGGCCGTGAGCTACACCGTCGAGAAGGCCGAGGAGGCCGGCTTCGTGGCCTTTGAGCCCGGCATGGAGCTCAAGCCCGGCATGAAGATCTACCGGAACAACCGGGGCAAGAGCGCGATCTTTGCCGTCATCGGCCGGGAGAACATCGACAACGGCGCCCAGATCGTGGCGTCCCACATCGACTCCCCCCGCATGGA
>CAMVKI010000089.1 GCA_947168005.1 uncultured Clostridia bacterium | reverse complement strand
TGCGCCGCTACGGGTGGCGCTACGGGTGGCGCACGATGTGCGCCGCTACGGGTGGATCAGGGTGGCGGCGCAGAGCTGGGCGGATTCGGGGCCGAGGCGGCAGTCCAGGCGGTAGATGGGGAGGGCGTCCAGCAGGGCGCAGAGCTCGTCGCAGAGGGCGGCGGACTGGGCGCTGTCCCAGGTGTTGATTGTGGTCTGGGCGTAGAGCTCCCGGAAGGCCCGGGCGGGGGAGAGCCGGGTAATCCGGTTCTCCGGGGCCTGGCCAAGGAGGCAGAGGCCTCCCAGAGGGGCCCGCTCCTGCAAACAGAGGCCCGAGGAGCCGCAGAAGGGAGAGCCGTGGGCCAGGAAGCTGCCGTCCTCCCGCCATTCGAGGACCGTCCGGTCGCCGGTCAGGGGGGCGGCGCCCAGGGTCTCGGTCCACTGGGCGGCGTGGGTGGACTTCCCGATCCGGGAGGGGCCGAAAAAGGCGTAGGCCTTGCCGTCCAGCACCACCGAGGCGGAATGGAGGATCAGCCGCCGGCGCTCCGCCAGCCGGGCCTCCGGGGCCAGGAGCCAGAGGAACTCGCTGCGCTTCGCCAGGAAGGGCAGCCGGTCGGCTGGGACCCGGAGGGAAAAGCTCCCGTCGGCCTCCGGGACCAGGCAGGGGTTGGCCGGGTCCTTCTCCGCCCATTTCCAGATCCGGTGCTCCCGGAACCAGCCGGCGGCGGTGGGATAGACCGCCAGCCTGCCGTTGAAGTATGCCGGGGCTCCGGCGGGGTACTCCGGCGGGTCGGAGAGGACCCGGATGATCACATCCGGGTCCTTGCGCTCGTCCAGATAGGGGAGATAGTGGGGATGCAGGTCCAGGGGGACCGGGCTTTCGAGACGAAAGCCCAGTCCCGCGATGTTCAGCGTATATTCCATTGCTCAGCTGGTGAAGACCATGGCGACGCTGGTGTGGTAGCAGAGTCCGTCGCCGGTCTCCGGGTCGATCTCCGGGACGGGGATCTGGCAGCCGTTCGTCTCAGCGCCGAGGAAGCCGCCGTAGAAGGCGAAGTCCACCATGCCGGGCGTGGAGTCCTTGTCCTGAATGACGCACATGGAGTTTATGAGGCCGATCTGGACCGCTGTGCAGCCGTCCGCCTGGGAGCGCACGTCAAAGGTCTCCATCATGACTCTGGGTGGTTGATAGTTTTTTTTCATTCCTGTTCGCCTCCATTGATAGTCTCCGCGCTGCGGTAGAGGAAGGTTACGATCTCCGCGCGGTTACAGCTCCGACCGGGGCTGAAGGTGCTGGGGGAGGTGCCTGCGGTGACGCCGTGCTCGGCGGCCCAGCGCACGGCCGGGGCGTACCAGGCGTCGGGGGAGACGTCCGCAAAGCCGCAGTCGAAGGCGCTCTCGGGGGAGCCGGCCCAGCGCCAGAGGAAGGTGGCCGCCTGGGCTCTGGTGCAGAGGGCGCCGGGGCTGAAGGAGCTGGCCGAGGTGCCCGCGGTGATCCCGTTCTCACAGGCCCAGGCCACGGCCTTGGCGTACCAGCTGCCCGCGGGGACGTCCGCGAAGGAGACGCTCCGGGTGGGCTCCGGCGCGCCGGCGGCCTTCCAGAGGAAGGTCACGATCTGGGCCCGGGTGCAGCGCAGGCCGGGGCCGAAGCTGTCGGCGGAGACGCCCGCCGTGATCTCATTTTCGTAGGCCCAGGTCACGGCGTCGGCGTACCAGGCCTCGGCGGGCACGTCCCCGAAGGGATGGGCCGGCTTCGGAGGCTGGGCCGCCAGGAGCAGGCGGATGATCGCGCCGAACTGCTCGCTGCCGTTCGCGGTGAGGCCAATGATATGGCCGGTCTCGGGGTCGCCGTTGTCGTACCGGAAGTTTGCGTTGTTGGAGAAGGCCTGGTTGAGGGTCCAGCCCTTGTACTTCAGCTTGGTCAGGGAGACCATGGCGCTGGGGTCCTCCGTGGTGCCGACGCCGAGGACGACGAGATAGGGACCGTCTTCCGTCAGCCGCGGGCAGAGGGTGGGATCCAGCTCGTAGTAGAGCTCCGTGCCGGACTGGAGGGTTCCGAGAGACTTCCAGCCATCGGAGGCGGTCAGATAGCAGAGATCGGAGGAGGAAGCCGTGTTTCCGAAGCCGCTGGCCTCCAGCAGCTTGGCGGCGATCTGGAAGGTCTTCGGACTGCTGGCGTCCGCCGGCGTCAGGCTGAAGACCAGGGTCTGAAGCTTGCTTCCGCTGCCGTTGAGGTAGAGCTCGTTGTTGGGACCGACCTGGAAGTAGGAGCTCAGATCGGCGCTGGGCCATTCGCCCGCCTCCAGGGTGTAGTCTTCGGCGGCTTCATTGCGGAGCTCCACGGCGGTGGTGAAGCTGCCGTTGCTGATCTGGGTGAGGTCCTCCGTGTAGTTGACGGCGACGCCCCGTCCGCTGATGAGCAGATCGCGGACCTCGGTAAAGACGGCGTTGGCCTCGCCGGGGTTGTAGTACTGGGTCTGGTCCGCCGCGTTCAGGGTTCCGTAGACCCGCAGGCCGTCCAGCCAGAACTCCGTATCCACGGAGGCGGGGTTCAGCTCCGTCGTGATGCTGCCCATCTGATACTGCATGGGATTGCTGCCGGTCAGGATCTTCCATTCCTCGGAGCCCTTGACCATGTAGTAGTCGTCGCCTCGCTTTTCGATGGTCCAGCCCGTCATATCCACGTGGCCGATGCCCTCGAGGACCACGCGATACTTGCCCTCGCTCCAGGGCAGATTCCGGACGGAGAGGATGGGGACCTGATACATGGCGTCGGAGTCGCTGCCGCTGCCGTCAGAGGCGAAGTTGTTGAACTCGGTGATGACGTAGACGGTCCTTTCCAGATTGCCGGAGGGGTTATAGACCTTGGCGGCCACGGTGGGGGCGTCGCTCATGCAGCGGCCGAAGAGGTCGAAGCCCGTGCCCTGGAACTCGAACTCCGCCAGCTTGACGTTGCCCTTGAAGGTGATTCTGGTCGCGCTGCCGCCGCTGTTGCTGCCGCTGCTGGTCACGTAGTTGGCGTCAAAGCCGTAGGGGCTGCTCTGATCGGCGCTCTGGTCGGGGGAGTCCACAAAGGCCTGGCTCTCTGTGTTATTGTCGAGCACGTGGGTCCAGGTCACCGTGGGCTGATAGGCGCCGGTCGCTTCCTCGGGCCCGTAGACGATGCCCGCGTTGGCGTCCTCGTAGTAGACCACGTTGGCGGGGACTACGGTGATGCACTGGAACATCTCCACTTCCTTGTGGGGATCGGCGTTGCCCAGGTAGGCGGTGGGCGTCACACCGGTCTTGTCCTCCCAGACCCGGGAGGTCAGCCAGATGCTGGAGGCGCCGTCCATGATTCCGTCGGGCCGGAAGTTCAGCACGGGCAGCTCCGTGGAGCCGTCGGCGGGAAGCTTGACGGTGAAGACGCCCTGCGCCTCGGTATAATCGACAGGCGCGGTGAGCGCTTCGGCCGCGGCGCCGGAGTACTGCTCTGTCCCCAGATGGTAGTAGGGGGCTTCGGCCAGGATGACGGGATCGCCGTCGGCGACGGGGGCGCTGACCCCGCTGGGCTCCGCGGCCGCGCCGAAGGTCACGGTCACGTTGCTGTCCAGCTTGCCGGAGATCACGTAGTATCCGAAGGGGTGGGTGCCGGTATAGACGCTCCAGCTGCCGCCGGTTCCTCCTTCGCTGAAGGAGGTCAGGTAGTTCTTGTCGGAGGGGATTGTGATCTCTCCGGTATGGTTGTGATCGCCGCCGCTCATGTCCTCCTTCATCCGGCGCAGCTGTACCCCGGTATAGTTCGCGTCGTCGGGGACCTGACAGGCCCAGATGTTGTTGGCGATCTTGACCAGCTTGACGTTCTTGTCGCCGCCGGCGCTGACGAAGCGGGCGTACTGGAGGCAGCCGGAATCTTGCCACCAGCTCACGGCGCTCAGATTGAAGAACAGGATCCGCTCCGCCGGGACGAATTCGGCGCTGACGCCGCTGCCGGTGATGGTGGGGGCGGGAACGACCATGGTGGGCTCCACGGGAAGGACGGTGACCGGCCGGATGGCGCTGCCGGGGACCAGAGTCTGGGTGCGGGCGCCGCCGGTGCTGCTCAGATTGGCGCCGAGCACGACCGTCAGGACGTTGTCGGGCTGCTTGGGCCAGAGACTGCCGTTTTCGCCGAAGCTCAGCCGGTTGTTGGCGTAGACCGGGGCCGCGTCGGTCAAGGCCTCGTAGCGGACCTTGGTCCTGGCGCCGGGCAGGGCGTACACGTCGTTCCGGGCGAAGCTGTATTGATCGTTGTTCTCGTCGTCCTTGCCCAGCTTCGTGCTGCCGTCGAAGTCCAGCACGTAGACATTGTCCGGGACGTCCAGCACGTACACGTCCACGCTGATGGGATAGGGATCGAGGCCGTTGATGGTGGAGCTGGTGAAGTTCAGACGGTGACTGCCGGTGCTCTCATAGTCTAAGCGGACCACACCGCCTGCATGATCCACCGTGACGGCGCTGTTGTACGCCGCGTTCAGGTTCTCGCTGCAGAGGTAGATGTCGCTCCAGTCGCCGGTATCCGCGGCGGCCTTGGCGCCCAGAATCTCCTCGATGGGGATCGTCAGGGTGTGGCCGCTCCAGGCAAAGTAGTGGTTGGCGCTGTCCTGGTTGAGCAGGTGGTGATAGGCGACGCCGGAGTGCTTGCCCGCACGGGAGATCACCGTGTTGGCGAAGGCGGAGTGGCCCTCGCCGACGACGTAGGGGACGCCGGAGAGGATCAGGGTCTCGCCGTAGGCCAGGCCGCCGTGGCTGCCGAGGCCGGTCAGCAGCATCATCAGCTGATTTTCGTTGGCGGGCGTGATCGGGCCGAAGACCGTGCTGCCGTTCGCGTCTTTGACCGACACGGAGAGCTGGCTGAGCTGGCGGGGAACGCCGGGGCTGACATAGCCCAGCTCTACCTTGTCGAAGCCGGCATAGAAGCCGATGTCGTTGTCCTTGAAGGAGAACTTGGTCAGAGGCGTCGGATCAAAGTTGTTGGTGATGGAGAAGCTGTAATTGACGGGCTGGGTGAAGTCGGCCATGCTGTAGTCGGGCAGCTCGGTCTCCACCCCGTCGATGAGCTGGCTGG
This sequence comes from uncultured Clostridia bacterium, assembly GCA_947168005.1. Lineage (GTDB taxonomy): Bacteria > Bacillota > Clostridia > Oscillospirales > Oscillospiraceae > JAFRPC01. The sequence continues at coordinate 4,311 of CAMVKI010000089.1, read as the reverse complement.
CGGTCTTTCCGGTGGCGATGTCGTCGCTGAAGACCTCCATGTTGGTCTGGATGCGGAGGTTGGAGCCGGTGCCGTGGCGCTCCATGAAGTAGAAGTCGAAGGGATACTCCGTGTTCTCCTCCAGATTGAGGATGCCCTTGGATACGTAGTCGTTGATCCGGACGAGCTGGTTGGTGGCCCGGTGGGCGCCGCCCAGGTCCAGGACGCAGGTGCCGTTTATGTACAGATACACGTCGTCGTCGCCGTCGAACTCAAAGAACAGGTCCTTGTCCGCGTAGTAGGTGAAGGTGCCGTGGCACTCGAGAGTGAAGTTGTAGTCCCGGTTGTAGTAGCTTTCGGCCCCGTCGTCCTTGTCGGCGATGCCCGTATCCCGCAGATAGGGGAAGGTGGACTGGAACTCGGGCAGCTCCCGGAGGATGGGCAGGAAGGCGTAGGTGGCAACCTGACCGTTGGTGGTGTCCTTGATGGAGGTATCCGGGGGGTTCTCGTAGATACTGTTGTTGCCGATGATGCCCCGGTCAAAGTCGAACATGACGTTGGTGTAGCGGGTGTCGAAGACGTAGTAGCTGTCCTCCGCGCTGCCGCCGGTGGGGGTCTCGCGGACCAGCTGGAGGTACTTGTACTCGGGGACCTCCTGGCCGGCGGAGGGCAGGAAGAGGGTGTTGAGCATGTAGTAGGCCGCGTCGGTCCAGGTCGCGATCTGCTCCCGGTCGGCGATCAGAGCCTCGCCCTTCGGCTCGGTCAGTTCCCAGCTGCCCAGTTCGCCGCGGCTTCCGGTCAGGCTGCCGTCCCGCTCGGTGACGCCCAGCTTGTAACGCAGCCAGCCCGCGTAGTCCCGGGGGAACATGGCGTTGACGTTTTCGGACCCGTCCTCCAGCAGCTCGTCATAGTAGCCGAAGCGATCTCCGTCCACGTCGCCCTGGACGTAGTTGGCGCTGTAGAACTGGATGTCGTACCACATGAAGGTCCGGGGCACGTTCAGGGCCTTTTGCAGGAGCTGGGCCAGGTACTCCACGACCTCCTGTCGGTAGCGGAGCTGCCGTTCCTCGCCCACCTGCACCAGCTGCCGCTCCGTCAGGCCCATCATATAGCCGTAGGTATCGACGGACTTGCCCCAGATGCCGGAGGCGCCGTTGGTGGAGCTGATGTCGCGGCGGTGCTCGTCGTTGTAGTAGCTGAGCTCCCCGTTGGGGCCCACGTTGTAGTTTGTATAAGTGCTGTTGTTCTTGACGTACTCGCCGAAGCCCATGTCCTTGTAGAAGTTGGGGACGTACTTCTGGTTGTAGCTGTCGAAGCCGTTGGTGTCGGCGTGATAGAAGCTGTTGTTGTAGGCGTAGTCCGGGTCCAGCAGCTCGAAGCCGTTGTTGGAGCCCACGCGGAAGCGCTTGCTGCCGTTTTCGCCCTCCCAGTATTCCTCTTTGCCGTTGTTCATCTTATACAGGTTGTCCCGCACCTGGCCCAGATCGGCGGTGTAGGCGTTGGTCATAACGGCGAAGCTCGCTGCGCCGGTTTCGCTGATAGGGAAGCTGCGGATGGATTTGTAGGCCTCGGAGTAGGCGTTGCCGTACTGCTCGGCCTTCTTCGCGCTGTCGAAGAGGGCCAGGTAGGCCAGGTGGAGCTCGGCGCCGTAGACAGCCCAGCCGTCGGCGATGCCGATGCGCTGAATGTTGCTGTTATTCGTAAAGGTGTCGTGCTTGTATTTGTAGGTCTCGCCGTTGGGGGCGCGGCTGACGCATTCGGAGAGGTCCAGCACGTCCACGTGCCAGGCGCCGTCGGCCACGGCGTCAAAGAAGCCGAGGGTGACCGTGCTGTAGTCAAAGCCGCTGCCGGCGGTGTCCAGCATGACGTACATGGGGACGGTGTCGCCTGTGGCGCTGCCCTTGCTCTCCACCTTGTAGGAGACCACGGCGTAGCGGAGCTGGTTGGCGGGCTTGTTGACGCCGGTCATCAGGATCGACCGCAGGCCGATGCCCCGCTCGCTGCCCGTATCGGTCAAGCGCATATATTTGTTGCCGTTGTTGTCGGTTACGAGCTGGACGGTGCCGTTTTCCGCGCTAAGGGGCGGGGTGTTGTCGCTGAAGCCACAGGCGGTTCCGCCGGCATAGAAGCTGTGCTCGATGTTGACGACGGCGTTGGGGTCGAAGGACGCGCCGTCATTGTCCTTGAAGTGAACGACGCTGTTCGTTTCGCTGTTGTCACGCCAGACCTTGTAGCGCTCGATGGGGGTGTAGTAGGCGATCCGGTCGTGGCGGTAGCTGTAGTCCTCGAAGACGAAGACCCGGGCGTCGGTGGCGTAGTTATAGCCGCTGGTGAAGGTCGGATCGTAGTTCCGGAACAGACCGGCGTAGGCCAGGTCCAGGCTCTTTCCGGCGGGGACCCGGAGCTCCATGCTGACCACGCTCCCGTCGTAGTGCGTGTCGATGATAACGGTTTTCCAGGTCACCGTGGCGCCGTTTTCCGTGGTGGTATCGGTCTGGATGTCCAGAACGTCGCCGCCCTCCGTCACTGTGGCGGGGTTGAAGCTGGTCACCGCCTCGCTGCCGTTGGCGAGGATGGTGAGCTCCGCGTTGAAGTCTGCCTTGCAGCGAAGCGCCGCATAGCGGGCCATACCCGCGGGATAGTTTTCTTCTGGACTGGATGAGGCCCACAGGGTTGCCGTGGCCGGCTCGGAGCCGGCGCTGATCGTAATGTATTTGTCCCAGTCGGACCCGGGCTCCGTGTCGGCGGAGGCGTGATTGGTCAGCTGGGCGCCTGTTCCGGCAACGCTCAGATTTACCGTCGTCCGCTCCAGCAGCAGGTTGATGCCGATGGCGGGTCTGGGCTCCACCACGGTGATGGTGGGGTCGTTCATCCGGAAGCAGTAGTCCTGGTTGATGAAGTCATAGCCGCAGTAGCGGAAGGGGTTGTCGTACTCGCCGACCTCTCCCTGGTTGTCCAGCAGACGGATGAAGAAGGCGACAAAGCTGACGTCCAGCTGGTGGTCGCCGTTGAAGCCGATGGAAATCTTCGTGACGGGGCTGCTGGGGGCGCCGTTGTGGTCGCCGGCGCTCTGGAGACGGCTGTCGTTCAGGTCCACGGAGATCGTGGTCCAGCCGTCCTCGGTGCCCACCAGGGTATAGGGACCGTCGGCGTTCCGGACGCCGAGATCGACGCCGGCCTGGAAATAGCTGCCGTTGTTGGTGTAGCGCTTGACGAAGAGCTTGTCCGTGCCGAAGCCGTCGGTCCGGAAGCGGATGACCATGTACCGGGTGTCGGCGGGATTGTCCACCTGCCGGTTCCACACGTCGTACTCATGCCAGCCGCCGCTGCCGGGGGCGATGTGGGCGTAGCGGGAATCGTAGGTTTCGCCGTAGTGGTACTGGATGCCGTTCTTGTTCAGATTGGAGAGATCCCAATCGTTGCAGAAGAGCTGGCCCACGGCGAGGTTCACGCCGACAAAGGGGATGGGCTCGGTGATGTCGCTGGTGTTGTAGGGGTTGCGGAAGGGCTTTTCCTCGTATTCGTTGTTCCCCAGACCGTCCCATTCGAAGAGCATGCCGTCGGCGGAATGGTTGCGGATGGTGATGGGCAGCGAGATGATGTCGGTGTGGTCCAGCGTGCCGACGGTGTCCGTCTGCGCCGAGGCAGGCAGCGAGACGAGCGGAAGCAGGCTTGCCGTCATGACCAGCGCCAGAAGCAGAGCTGTCCATCGCTTAATGCCTTGTTTCATTGTGGTTCCTCCCTTTCCAACGCCGCGGACGCCGCGGCGATCGATTACAGTATGATATGCGGGCGGGCTGGGTCCGCCCTTTCCAATCAGGGCGTCTTGGCCGTCACCCGGACGAGCTCGGAGGCCTCCGTGAAATGCGGCGCCTCCAGGACCGCGGTCTCTCCGGCCTCCAGGACGGGGACCGCCGTGTGATAGGCGATGCCGCCGAGGAAAACCCCGTCCTCGCCCCGCTGCTTGTAGATCAGGTCGAAGGCCGCGGCCCGGCCGCCCGTGTTCTTCAGGCTCAGCTCCCCGTTCTTCTCACAGCGGAGCTCCAGCCCCTCCGCGGGCGCGGCGGCCAGATAGACGATCAGATCCTTCTCCGGCTCGGCTGCCCACACGGATACCGGCATGGCGACCAGACGGGCCTGCTCGACCACCAGGGCCTTCTCCCCGGGGGGCAGCTCCGAGACCCGGAACAGGGCCTCCCGGCTGTCGATGCGATAGTGCAGCTCCGCGAACTGGAGCTGGGTGTCGGAGTCGTTCTCCACCAGGATTACGGCGACGCTGTCCACGGGCTCGCCGCTGCCGTCCTCCGGGTAGGGGCCCCGGTAGAGGCCCAT
>CAMVKI010000088.1 GCA_947168005.1 uncultured Clostridia bacterium | reverse complement strand
GACGAGATCGTCTTCTACAAGCCCCTGACCAAGGAGAACATCTTCAAGATCATCGACCTGCAGATCAACCAGCTCAACAAGCGCCTGCTGGACAAGCAGCTCCGCTGCAGCCTGACCGAGGCGGCCAAGACCTACATCGTGGACGAGGCCTTCGACCCCGCCTTCGGCGCCCGGCCCCTGCGCCGCTACGTCCAGCACACGGTGGAGACCATGATCGCAAAGCGGATCCTCCAGGGGGACGTGACGCCCGGCTCTGAGCTGATTGTCGATGTGGTGAACGACGAGCTGATTATCCGATAAGAAGATATTATGTATACTTTCAACAGCCGCTGGATTGATCCTGCGGCTGTTTTTCTGGAAAGATTTACAAAAATCCGCGGAAATTGGAAACATTTCGCGGTATTTGTTGCAAAATAATGCAAGATGTGGTAGAATATGGCCATGCAAAACTCAATTTGGAGGTTTTATGCGAAAATTTATTACCCTGCTTTTGATCCTGCTGCTTGTGTTCAGTCTCTTCGTTCCCGTCTATGCGGAGGAGAAAGCGGAAAAGTCCGCCCCCGCGGAGGACGCCGAGGGCGCGGGAGAGGAGCTGGATCCGAAGCTCGAGGCCATGCTCGACTGGGCGGTGGAGATCGCCGAGGACGACAGCCACGGCTACAGCCAGAGCAATCGCTATGGGCCCGACTATGACTGCACTTCTTTTGTATGCACAGCGTTGATCGAGGGCGGCTTCGCCCTGGAGCGCTTTCTTTCTCCCGCCGGCATGGTCCGGGAGCTCCCGAAGCTCGGCTTTGCGGTCTACCGCAAGGGAGAGACAGAGCCCCGGCGCGGCGATATTTTGGTGGAGATCGGCGTTCATGCCGAAATCTGTCTGGGCGACGGCGCCTGCGTGGCGGCCCACCAGAACTACGGCCACAGCCGCAGCGGCGACAAGAGCGGCAAGGAGATTGACTGCCGCTCCCCGGAGGACAAACCATGCTGGTTCTGCAAAAAGGCGCAGTACGACTACGTAATCCGCTATGAGGCCCTGGAGCTTGCGGCGGCCCGGAAGCTGTTAGAGATTCAGAAAACGCTGTTCTCCGACATGGATAAAATCATCAGCGCACAGAAATAAAAGGCGTCGGCCCGAACAGGCCGATGCTTTTTTCTGTGCGCTGATGATTGTTGTCACCGTCCCGATTCTCGGGAATATACTGGGCTGAGGAGAGTGAAGCGATGGAAACGACCTGTCTGCTCGTCGGCGGTGACCGGCGGCAATTCTGGCTTTCCCGGCTCCTGGTCACCCGGAGCCGGGTCTACACCCTCGGGGTTCCGGGGCTGGAGGACAGTCTTCCGGCCCGGCCCGCGGAGCTTCTGATCCTGCCGACGCCCTGCATGAACGGCGACGGGCGGATTCGGGACCGGGGGGAGGGAATCGAGCCGGCCCGGCTGCGAGGCTTTTATGACGCCGATACCCGGATCTACGGCGGAGCCCTGCCCCCGGACCTGGGGGAGCGGCTGCCCGGCTGCGGGGTGGTGACGGATCTGCTGGCGGACCCGGCAGTGGCGACGGTGAACGGCAGACTGACCGCCGAGGCCGCGGCGGCCCTGGCTGCGGAGCGGCTGGAGGGCTCGCTCTTCGGGCTGAACTGTCTGGTGCTGGGCTACGGACGGGTGGGGAAGCCCCTGGCGGCCCTGCTGCGCAGTCTCAAGGCACGGGTGACGGTGGCGGCCCGGCGGCCCGGCGTCCGGGCCGAGGCGGCCCAGACCGGCTGCGCGGTCCGGGATTTTTCCGACCCGCCTACGGTCTTTGACGCAGTTTTCAATACCGTTCCTGCCCAGGCTTTGTCGGTCCAGGCCCTGGAGGCTTTGGGGGCGGACTGCCTCTGGGTGGAGCTGGCTTCGAGCCCCGGCGGTCTGCCGCAGGGCTGGCGTCCGCCCTTCCCGGTCCTGCCCGGGGCCTCCCTGCCCGGCCGCCGTCTGCCCCGCTCCGCCGCGGCGGCTTTGTTTGAGGGGATCAAAGTGAGGGAGGGAATGCTGTGAGAAAGGAACGCATCGGGTTCGCGCTCTGCGGCTCCTTCTGTACCTTCGAGCCGGTACTGGCGGCCATGGCCCGGCTGGCCCGGGAATATGATACGGTTCAGCCCATCCTGTCCGGGGCCGCCGGCTCCGTGGACAGCCGCTTCGGGGCGGCGGCGGAGTTCCGGGCCCGGATCGAGGCCATCTGCAAACGGCCCGTTTGGGACAGTCTGACCCAGGTGGAGCCCATCGGCCCCAAAAAGCTCCTGGATCTGCTGCTCGTGGCCCCCTGCACCGGCAACACCCTGGCAAAGCTGGCGGCGGGCATCGCCGACGGCCCCGTGACCCTGGCCTGCAAGGCCCAGCTCCGCAACGCCCGGCCCGTGGTGCTGGCGGTTTCCACCAACGACGGCCTGGCGGCCAACGCCCGGAGCATCGGGACCCTGCTGCCCCGCGCGCAGCTGTATTTCGTCCCCTTCGGCCAGGATGACCCGGAGAAAAAGCCGACGTCCCTGGTGGCGGATATGAGCCGCATCCCGGAGACCGTCGCCGCAGCCTTGGAGGGGCGGCAGACGCAGCCGGTGCTGCGGTAGGGGCGGATTTGCGGCGTTCTTGCCGCAGGGACCGACGTCCCCGACGGCTCGCAGGGATCAGAGCACATACGGGGCGTCGGGGACGCCGCCCCCTACGAGTTTAGAAACACCGTTTTTCGATCCGACGCATAAACCCCTCCTGTTTCGGGCAAGCTGTCCGAAAAGGAGGGGTTCTTTATGGAGATGACGAACGCGGACTATCAAAAGCTGGCGAACAGCCTCGCGCCGAAGTCAAATACGCCGGTGAACTGCGTCAAGGCCTTCGCCGTGGGCGGGGGAATCTGCGTTTTGGGGCAGGCGCTCAAAAATCTGTATCTGTCCCTGGGAGCGGGGGAGGAGCCGGCGGGGCTGCTCTGCTCCGTGAGCCTGATCTTCCTCTCGGCCCTGCTGACGGGGCTGGGGCTTTACGACGATCTTGCCAGGCACGGCGGCGCTGGGACCCTGGTGCCCATCACAGGCTTCGCCAACGCCGTGGCAGCCCCGGCCATCGAATTCAAAACCGAGGGCTGGGTCACGGGCCTGGCGGTGAAAATGTTCACCATCGCCGGTCCCGTCATCGTCTACGGCACCCTGGCCGCCGTACTCTACGGGCTGATCTATTGGATCGCCGGTCTTCTGTGGCAATAGGCAGCAGGGGAGGGGGATGCGGATTGCCGCGGCCGGTGCGCGTACTGGTCGCGGCAATAAGACGATGTAGGGAGCTTATCCTTCCCGCAGGACGACGGAGCTCTGGCCGCCGACGGTCAGGGACGTGCCCTCCAGGGCGCATTCGCCCAGGCCGGCCCAGCCGCTGAGGGTCTTGAAATCGCCGAGAATCAGATCTCCCAGATCCAGCGTCACGGGATTGAGAGAGGGGTTGTGAATGACCAGGACCCGGCTGCCGTTCCAGGAGGAGATAAAGCCGCCGAGCTTGGAATCGGAGAGATTGACGGGAGTATAGTCGCCGCGGGCGATTTCCGGGTTGGCCTTGCGAAGGAGAATGAGCTTTTTATAGTGGCTGTAAAGGCTGGTTTCGCTGGCGATCTGCTCTGTCACCGGGGCGTCGGCCCGGTTCTCGGGATCATAAGTCGTGCCCTCGGGGTCCTTGACCGTGTCCCCGTCGCCCCATACCATGGCAAGCCGCCGGTTGGCGTCGGTGTTGGCGCTGCCCCGGGAGCCGCGCATGCCGATCTCCTCGCCATAATAGATGAAGGGAGAGCCGGGGCCCAGCAGGAGAAGGTTGGCGGCCATCTGGGCTCTGCCGTTGAAGGAAGGAAGATAGCCGGCGGTCCGGTCCGTGTCGTGGTTGCCGATGAAGGGGACGGGCATGGGCTCGGGATTGCTTCCGTAGATGGAGTCCAGATACTGATCCATGTAGGCGGTGTAGCGGTCGGCGTCCCCGCCGGAGGCCGTTTTGGCGATGAGGCCCTCATTCTGAGAGGCGGTGAAATTGAAGCAGTTCATCGCGGCGTAGTAGAGCTGAGTCACGCCGTCTCCGTCCCAGACCTCGGCCACGGTGTAGAGATCGGGCTTTATGGCGCGCAGCTCCTTCAGATACCACTTCCAGAATTCCACGCTGGCCGTGTGGTCGCCGTAGTAGACGTACTTCGCGGCGTCGAAGCGGAAGCCGTCGATTCCCAGATCCAGCCAGAATTTGGCGACGTCCAGAACCGCGGCGCGCACGTCGTCGCTGTCGAAGTTCAGCTCGGGCATACCGCTGTCGAAGTTGCACTCATAGAAGTCGTCGGTGCCGGTGAGGGGAGCGAAGGCCCGACCCGCCGGGGCGGTCTCGCCCTTGCTGTAGAAGGAGTAGAAATTGTAGTAGGGATCCTCCCGGTTTCCGCCGCGGTGGGCCTGGACGAAGCTGCTGTACCAGGGGTGCAGGCGGCTGGTGTGGTTGATGGGCAGATCCAGGATGAGCTTGACGTTCCGGCTGTGGCAGAGCTCCGCCAGCTCCCTGACGTCCTCCAGGGTGCCGAAGGAGGCGTCCACGGCGCAGTAGTCGTTGACGTCGTACTTGTGGTAGCTGCTCGAAGGGAAGATGGGGGTCAGCCAGATGCCCTCTATGCCAAGGCTTCTGCCGGAGTTTTCCTTTCCGTCGTTGAGGTAATCCATGCGGTTGATGATGCCGCGGATGTCGCCCACACCGTCGCCGTTTGAGTCGGAGAAGGAGCCTACGAAGATCTCGTAGAAGACCCGGGCGTTGTCCTCAGTGGCTTTGACGCCTTCCGGGACGGGAAGGGCCAACTCCGGGTTTTGATCTTCGGGTTCGCTGCTCTCGATGACGGAGGATTCGGGGCCGTTCTCAAAGACGCAGCCCGCGAAGAGGCCGAGGACCAGAAGCAGCGCAAGGGTAAGCAGAATGATTTTTTTCATTGGATCGCGCCTCCTTATTGCTTGATGCTTTCATCTTACTCAATAAAAAAACGCTTGTCAAGGCGTTTTTGAATTGAAAACCCGGCTCCGGAGTGCTATAATCGGAGAAAAAGAAGGGAGGCCTGTCCATGAGCGAACAAATCGTCGAGCTCTTTGACCCGGCCCGGCTGGCCCGGCTGGAGAAGCGCCGTATCTGGACCAGGCGTCTGCTCTGGGCCCTGGCCCTGGCGGCCCTGGCCGTCTGCATCATCCTCACAGCCCTGGTCAATACCCACAACATCTACCGGATGTATTTGGCCTGCGTCTGCGTCAGCGTCGGCGCGGCCTGGATCATCATCTACTTTGGAATTTACGTCGTCCGGGACGGAGGCCGGGAGCTGGAGCACGCGAAGCACCTCGCGGAGGGCCCCCGGGAGGCCGTGACCGGCCGGGTAAGCCTGCAAAAGCTGAAGGTGCGTATCCGCAACAGCGTCACCCTGCGGAAGGTCCGGGTGGATACGGAGAAGGGACCCGTCAATCTCAGCGTCCATATCGAAAAGTCCGAACAGCTGCGCAAGGCGGGAGAGCGGCTGACGCTCTACACGGTCCACGGCTATATTGTGGCCTATCAGAAGGCGGAGGAGGAGATGGCCCATGAGAATCCTTAAGGTGCTGAAACGGATCTGGGCCCAGCTTCACCGCTTTGTATTCTGGGCGCTCATTCTGTCGCTGTTCTGGGCCTGGATTTTTACAATGGCAGGGGACACCGGCCGGGAAAAAAAGGTCCTGCTCTATCTGGAGACCCCCGGTTTGGACCGCCGGGCCCTGAGCCTGCGGCTGGAGGACGCCTGTCTGCCCATGGAGGGCATCAAAATGATCCAGGCCCGGGGCTTCGGCTACGAGCTCTTCGGCTCGGAGCTGTACGGGGACTTCTACATCATGCGGGAATCTACCCTGAAGGCCACCCTGGAGCAGACGCCGGAAAAGCTGGCGGATATCGAGCCCCCGGAGGGGATGCGCGGCTATGAATGGAACGGAAAAGTTTACGGTCTGCTGGTCTTCAACCCGGAGACCCAGCTCGGACCGGCCATGGAGCAAATCCGCTATACCCCCTTCGATCAGCCGGAGCCGGAGGCCTTCTGGCTCTGCTTCGACGCGAAGAGCCCGCATCTGGCCTCGCGGCCCGGTGCGCTGGACAACGCCGCCTGGGTGACGGCCCTGAAGCTGCTGGAGCTGCGATAAGTCGAATCAGTATAATCATACAGGCCCCGGAGCGCTTTGCAGAACGCTTCGGGGCGTTTTTGCGCGTTTGTTTTACCATTCTGTTTGAAAATATGAAAAAAGTTTTAAAAATCTTATAGACAATTTGAATTTGCCGTAGTATAATATAGACAATAATTGCGGAGAGATCTGCGATTAAACAAACAGCTTTGCCATATGCAGAGCAAAAATACATTCGTATAGGAGGAAAACTATGAAGATCAAGAGAATTCTTGCGTTGCTGCTCGCGGCTGTGATGGTGTTTGCTTTCGCTGCCTGCCAGCCCAACACCCCTGTCGAGAGCGGCAATCCCCCTGCCACTCAGGGCAACACCCCCACCACCCAGGGCAACACCCCCGATACCCAGGGCAACAACCCCGAGGACGTCTATGAGCTGAACGTTAAGATGTGGGTGCCCGACGCCGCCGCTGATCTGACCAAGCGCCAGATCGAGGCCTTCAACGCCAGCAACACCTACAACATCAAGGTCAACGCCACCATCGACGCCCTGTCCGAGGCGGACTCCGCCACCCAGGTCCTGAATGACATTTCCACCGCTGCCGACATGTTCTTCTTCGCGCAGGACCAGTTCGCCCGTCTCGTTCGCGGCGGCGCTCTGGCCCAGGTTCCCACCGACATGGTTGCCACCATTGCCGCTGAGAACAACGCCTCCGTCGTGGCCGCCGGCAAATCCGGCGACACCCAGTACGCCTACCCCCTGACCAACGACAACGGCTACTTCATGTACTACGACAAGTCCGTCATCCCCGAAGAGGATCTGGACTCCCTCGAGAAGCTGATCGAGGACTGCGAGAAGGCCGGCAAGCACTTCGCCTTCGAGCAGGACACCTCCGCCTGGTACAACGCCTCCTTCTTCTTCGGCGCCGGCTGCCATTCCGACTGGGTTCTGAATGACGACGGCTCCATCGTGGGCGTGGACGACGACTTCGACTCCGACAAGGGTCTCATCGCCGTCAAGGGCATGGAGAAGCTGGTCAAGTCCCCCATGTTCCTGTCCTCCTCCGATGTGGCTGAGTTCGCCAACGGCGCTGCCATCGTGGTCTCCGGCACCTGGGCCTACAAGGACGTGCAGTCCATCCTGGGCGAAAACCTGGGCGCTACCGATCTGCCCTCCTTCGAGGTTGACGGCACCAAGTATCACCTGGGCTCCTTCTCCGGCTGCAAGCTGCTGGGCGTCAAGCCCCAGTCTGACGGCGACAAGGTCTACGCTCTGAACCTGCTGGCTCAGTACCTGACCTCCGAGGCCGCTCAGCTCGAGCGCTTCACCGAGCTCGGCTGGGGCCCCGCCAACAACAACGCCGCCCAGAACGAGAAGGTTCTGGAGAACCCCGCTCTGGTCGCTCTGAACGCGCAGAACCAGTTTGCCGTTCCTCAGGGCCAGATCGACGGCGCCTGGTGGGATATCGCCAAGGTCATCTCCGCCGAGGTCAAGGAAGCCAAGTCTGAGGACGACCTGAAGGCCGCTCTGAAGAACTACAGCACCAAGATCTACGCCCTCTTCGAGAAGACCGAGGCCGAGAAGGCTGCCTGGGGCGTCATCGGCGGCATCTGCGGCAGCATGTGGGATAAGGACTTCCCCATGACCGAGGTTTCCGACGGCGTTTGGGAGTCTGAGGTTCTTGAACTGCATCAGGGCGAGACCTTCAAGTGCCGCAAGGGCGCTTCCTGGGACGAGAACATCGGCGATCCCAACAGCGGCGATCCCGACGGCAACGCCATCGTTCCCGAGGATGGCAGCTTCATCGTTCATCTTGACGTGAATGCCGGCACCATTGAGCTGATCAAGCAGTAATCAAAATAAGCATCAGCGTCGAGCGCATACAAAGTCAAATACTGAAGCTTTGGCGCAACCGAATTGATGGAAACCACTTGGTTGGAGTCAAGGATTCCTTGGCTCCAACCAACTTTTTCGTAAAAGGGGCGAAGTAATGAAAAAAGTTGACGAATTGGAGTTTCTGAAGCTCTCTAAAATGCGAAAATTCGTCTACCGTTTCCTGAGCTTCTTTGCCGCCATCCCCGGCAAATTCGTGAACCTGTTCAAGGCGATCGGAAAGGGCATAGTCAGGCTCTTCACCGGGATCGGAGGAAGTCTCAAGGATATCGTCATGACCTTTGTCAAGGGCGATTGGAAGACGAAGCTTTCCTACCCCATCATGGGCTTCGGCAATATTGCCAGAGGCCAGGTCCTCCGCGGCGTTCTCTTCCTTCTGTTTGAGATCGTCTTTATTTTCTACATGGTCACCACCGGCGGCTATTGGCTGAGCAAGCTGCCCAGCCTGGGCACTGTGGAGACCCACACCGAGATGGTGAAGGAGCAGGGCCGATTCGGCATGGTTGAAGTCGCCAAAACCGTCTACGGCGACGACTCCTTCAAGATTCTGCTCTACGGTGTGCTGACGCTTTTCTTTATTATCGCGTTTATCTACACCTGGAGAATGAATATCAAGCAGAACAAGGTCGCGGAAGAGATCCTCAAATCCGGCAAGCCCCTCAAGAGCGGCCGGGACGATCTCCGCTCCCTGGTGGACGACAACTTCCACCGCACCCTGCTTGCCCTGCCTCTGACCGGCATTCTCATTTTTACGGTAATGCCCATCTTCTTTATGATCCTGGTGGCCTTTACCAACTATGACTTCGAGCACGACGGCCTGAACCATCTGTTCCATTGGAACGGTCTGGCGGGCTTCAAGGAGATGCTGAGCTGGAATTCCGGCGGCGTCAAATATTCCGCCGCCTTCGGCGAGATCCTGACCTGGACCCTGATCTGGGCCTTCTTCGCCACCTTCACCAACTATTTCCTGGGCATCTTCGTGGCGATGATGATCAACAAGAAGGGCATCAAGTTCAAAAAGCTCTGGCGTACCGTCCTGGTGCTCACCATCGCCATTCCCCAGTTCATCTCCCTGCTGTTCGTCTCCCAGATGTTCGCCAAGAACGGCATCGTCAACGGCGCGCTGATGGATCTCGGTATTATCAGCGAGGCCATAGACTGGTGGGGCTCTCCCACCCTGGCGCGGATTATGGTCATCATTATCAACATCTGGATCGGTATCCCGTACCTGATGCTGATCGCCACCGGTATTCTGATGAACATTCCCGCCGATCTCTATGAGTCCTGCCGGATCGACGGCGCCTCCGGCTGGAAGCAGTTCTCCAAGATCACCCTGCCCTATATGCTGTTCATCACCGGCCC
>CAMVKI010000087.1 GCA_947168005.1 uncultured Clostridia bacterium | reverse complement strand
TCCACTGCCGCTACGACCTGCCCGAGGTCCTGTCCATGGCCCAGATGGAGAAGGACGTCGCATTCATCGCGGCCTTCACGAAACGGATGGCCAATTCCGCCGTCTGTCCCGTCAGCCGGGAGATCCCCGAGAAGGTGAAGACCGAGCTGGACGAGTACCTCTTCCGCAAGCGCCGCGGCTGAGCGCCCAGGACAACAAAAAGGAGAAAGAGCAAAACTCTCTCTCCTGAATAATTACCGTGATAAGGCATCTCTCCGCCCTGCGGACAGAGTTCGCGGCAGCAGAACGGCTTAATTCGCGTCCTTGCCGGTTTCGATGACGTCTTCAAGCTTGTCGAGGCCATGAGCGATTTCGTCCGTAAAGCTTTTCTGCTCGCGCGTGTTGAGCGGTTCTTCGACTTCAAGCTTGTTCCAGATATTTTCCAGTGTCATGTTTGTGCCTCCTTTCTGAATCTGGCGTATCCAGGAGGAACGCCTGCCAGGAGCTGGGCCCCTGAACTTGGCTGTATTATAGCAGGTCCTGCCCGATTTTTCAAGCCTGATATTTGTGGAATGTGCAATAAAAAGAAGATATAAATTAGTGCAAAATGACGAAAATAAGCCTGCATTTCGCGTTTTGCCTTCCCGACAGGAGATTCACCATGCAATACAAACAACTCGGTAATTCTGAATTGAAGGTCTCGACCGTCGCCCTCGGCACCTGGGGGCTGGGTGGGGGCAGCGTCTGGTCCGACCGGGATTCCACCGCCGCCGAGGCGGCCCGGCTGCTGGACGCCTGCAAGGAGCACGGGATCAACTATATCGACACCGCGCCTGTCTACGGCACCGGGGCCAGCGAGGAGCTGCTGGGGGCCGCCTTGGCGGGACGCCGCCGGGATTTCATCCTCCAGACCAAGTGCTCTTTGAACTGGAGAGGGGAGGGCGGCAAGTTCCACTATTCCCGGGACGGCTATACCGTCAACAACGACACCCGTCCGGAGGCGATTCGCCGGGACGTGGAGGATTCTCTGCGCCGGATGAAGACCGACTGGCTGGATTCGCTCATCGTCCACTACGTCTGCAAATCCTTCCCTGTGGAGGAGACCGTCGGGGTTTTGGAGGAGCTGATCCGGGAGGGCAAGATCCGGGCCTACGGCCTGTCCAACTCCCAGCCCGCGGACCTGGAGGAATATCAAAACGCCCCGCAGAAGCGGCAGGGCGTCTCGCTGGTCCAGGAGTTTTTCAGCATCCTCTCGCCCTTCCACGGACGGGCGTATTTCCCCGTCTGCGAGAAGTACAACACGAGCTTCCAGACCTACGGCGTCCTGGAGGAGGGCTTCCTGACCGGGCCCGCCTTCCTGGAAAAGAAGTTTGCCAAGACCGACATCCGCTCCCGGATCCCCTGGGTGAAGGAGGAATATCACGCCGGTCTGCGTCGGGCCTTCGCGGCCTGGATGCCGCTCTGCGAGGCCCACGGCTGCAGCTTCGCCCAGCTCGTCGAGGCCTGGGCGCTGGCCCAGCATCCCAATATGAGTCTGCTGGTGGGTATGCGCAGGCCTGCCAACGTGGCGGATACGGTCCGCTGCCTGGAGCTCCGGCTGAGCCCGGAGGAGCTTTCCGGGATGGAGGAGACGGTGAAGGCGATCCAGGTCGAGGTCCTGGACAAATGAGACGGCTTCGTCTCCGGCGGGCGCTCTGTCTGCTGTTGGCCCTGCTGCTGGGGCTGACGTTCCTTCCGTTCCCGGCAACGGCAGACCCGGGATTGACAGAGGAGGAGCCCCTTGAACCGCCGGAAGGGCTTGATGAGGAAGCGGAACGCGGCGCGATTCACGCCCAGGTCAGTCCCGGTGTGCGCAACATGGTGAAGCGCGCCTATCAGATCACGGATATTCAGTGGACGCCGAAGAAGGACATCGAGGGCTGGAAGAATCGGGAGGCCAACCGCTTTCTGGCCGGCCACACCTACAGCGGCATTCCTTACGGTCAGGCACACCGTTCGGGCAGCTATGTCCCATGGCAGACCGCTTATGAGGAGTTCCTCAGACAAGTGAACAATCCGAACAGCCCCATGTATACGGCGCGGGCCGTTTCGCAGCTGGCACAGAATCCCGGCCCCTATTACTGCTGCGACTGCTCCGCCCTGGTCTCCTGGGCCTGGGGACTTCCCCAGCGGGAGATTACCAACACCCTGCCGCAGTATGCCGACGTCATTGGTACAAGCCTGAACAGCCTCCAGGTGGGGGACTGCATCAACAAGGAGGGGACCCACGCCCGGCTGGTAACGGATATTACCTACAATTCCAGAGGCGTCATCAACGGCGTGGAGATCTCCGAGGAACGGCAGCCCTCGGCAAAACGCTTCTGGTATCGGTCGAGCAGCAGCACGAGGCCGCTGACCGCCCTGCAAACGGAGTTTCTGGATCAGGGCTACGTCATTCTGCGATGCAGGACCCGGGAAAGCATCGGCTACACCCACTCCTGCGCCGTGCCCCTGGCCGGAGACCTTTGCCCGGTCTGCGGGGCCAACCCGTTTCAGGACCTGAATCTGGAGAAATGGTATGCCGAACCCGTGGCATACGTGGTCAATCAGGGCCTCATGTCCGGCACCTCGGAGGACAGCTTTTCTCCCAAGGCTGCCATAACACGGTCCATGGCGGTGACCATGATCTGGCGCATGAAGCACAGCCCGGCGTGCTTCGGGACGCTGCCCTTCACGGATATTAAGACGGACGCCTATTACTATCCCGCCCTTTGCTGGGCCTGGCATCAGGGCATCGCAGCCGGAACCGCTCCGGATACCTTCAGCCCAAAGGCGGACTGCACCCGTGCGCAGCTTGTGACGATGCTCTGGAAGGCCGCGGGGGAGCCGCAGCCGCAGATTGCGGAGCTGCCCTTCAAAGATGTCAGAAAGGGCGCCTGGTATTATCAGGCCTTGCTGTGGGCCTTTGGGAACGGCGTCGTTTCCGGTAAATCCGCCGAAAGCTTTGGGCCCTCCGACAGCACAACCCGGGCGGAAGCCGCCGCAATGCTCCGATCCGCCTGTATTCTGCTTGGCATCTTTACCGGGAAATAAGCAGAGGAAGGAGAGCGCGAGATGAATATCTATGCCGCCGCGTCCCTGTTCGCAATTCTCATTCTGATGTATTGGATTATCACCGAGGTCTTCACG
Organism: uncultured Clostridia bacterium; assembly: GCA_947168005.1. GTDB lineage: Bacteria > Bacillota > Clostridia > Oscillospirales > Oscillospiraceae > JAFRPC01. Next base: position 6,294 of record CAMVKI010000087.1, on the reverse strand, counting down.
GTCCTGTTCCGCCTGATCGGGCTTCCCGAGGAGAAGGCCCGCTTTCAGGTGGTCTCGCTTCTGACCGGAACGGGCTTCACCACCCGGGAAAGCGAGCTGATGCTGTCCACGAGGCCCCGCCGCCGGCTTGCCAGAATCACCATGCTCTTTGGCTATGTGTTCAACGTGACCATCGTCTCCGCCTTCGTCAACATCTTTGTTTCCGTGGGACAGGCACAGCTTGGGCACTTTGTACTCAGTATGCTGATTCCCTTTTTCGCGGTGTCCGCGGTCCTGCTGCTGATCCGCTATCATCGGGTCCGGCTTTGGGTGGACAGGCTGATCGAAAGGGTCGCCGACCGCTACAGCAGCGCCCAGAGCAACAACGGCGTCACTGTGGTGGACCAGATGGGAAAGCAGACCATCGCAAGGGTAAGTTTGCATAAGGTCCCGGAGGCGCTGAGGAATAAAACCCTGGCAAAATCGGGAATCCGGGCGGCACACAACCTGATCGTGCTGATGGTGGAGCGGGAGAACGGCACCCATGAAACGCCCACGGCCAAAACCGTATTCCAGGACGGAGATCGGGTGACTGTCTTCGGAGACTACAGGGAGATTCTGACCGTATTCCAGGCCAAGGAGCGTTTTTCAGAGTCCTGACGACCGGCCCAAAAACAAACAGAGGCGGCCCGTACAGTACCGGGACCGCCTCCTTGCGGGGGATTACCCAAAGGGAAAAAAGAGAGGTAAAGGGATAACATAGAAAGGAATTTCGCTTGTTTCATTTTATCAAAGGATATTCGTTTCTAACAGGCGCAAAAACGCAAAAATGTGTAAAAATAACACATAAATACAATAATGTGAAACGGAGATTGCTATGACAGCTTCTGAACGGACCAAACAACTGCTTGCCAACGGGCTCAAGGAGCTTGCGGCGACGAGCTCGCTGCGAAAAATCCGCGTGGGGGAGCTATGCGAACGCTGCGGTGTGGACCGAAGAACCTTTTACTATCATTTCCGGGACATCTATGATCTGGCGGCCTGGATCTTTGAGAAGACCGTCATTACCTACTATCCGAGCAAATCCCACGTAAGACCGACCAGGGAGGGACTGACGCGGGTCCTGGAGCGCTTTCGGAAGGAAGGGGCCTTTTATCGCTGCGCGCTGGCCGAGGACTCCCAGAACGCCCTGGGAAGATACTATGTATCCAGAACCGTCGCCATGTATTCGATGGTTGTTCAGAATATCAGAGGCAGGGAAAGACTCACGGATCAGGAGAGCTTTTCCATCACCTATCACTGCATCGGCGCCCTGGGCATGACCCGCCGCTGGCTGTTTTCGGAGCCGGAGCGCTCGGCGGAGGAGTTCGCGGAATATATGATTCAGTCCATGCCCCCGGTCATTCGCAGTCTGTACGAGACGGAACAGGAGGAAGCAAAGTGACAGAGAAAAGCCTGAAATGGACGATCGAAGAGACAAAGCGGCTGCTGCATACCCCGGTCTTTGACGTGCTGGAGCAGAAGGAACGCGCCGCAGCCGGGCCCTCCGGGGCATACGTGGCGATGACGGCGCCGGATTGGGTGATGGTAATCCCGGTTTTGGGAGAGAATTTCGTCATGGTCCGCCAGTGGCGGCACGCGGCAAAGCGGCTGACGACGGAGTTTCCCGGCGGCGTCCGGGACGGGGAGGAGGACCCCGCCGAAACCGCGGCCCGGGAGCTGCTGGAGGAGACGGGTTTCCGGGCCGGGAAGCTGACCCGCCTGGGCGCTTGCAGTCCGAATCCGGCCCTCTTTGCCAATACCTTCCACTGCTATCTGGCCGAGGAGCTGATCCCGACCGGCGAGCAGCATCTGGACGCCGACGAGCTGCTGAACTATGAGCTGCGGCCGATTTCTGAGGTGATCAATGGATTTGGCAGCGAGGAGTACAGCCACGCGCTCATGGGCACAGCTTTGGCCTTTTATCTGCGATAAAGGACAAAACCAAAACAAGCGGACCGGGCGGTCCGCTTGTTTTGGTTTTGTCTGTCAGATCAGAGAGCAATAGAGCTCCATGTACTTCTGCGCGGGGAGCTTCCAGGAGAAGTCGGTCTCCATGTCGGCCTTCATCAGCTGCTTCCAGGCCTCGGGATTGTTGAAGTAGTCCCCGAGGGCCCGGTCGATGGCGCCTAAGAAGTCGTCGCCGTTGTAGCTCTGGAAGGTGTAGCCGCGGCCCGTTCCGGTGCTGAGCTCGAAGGGAGGAACGGTGTCCTTCAGGCCGCCGACGGCGTTGACCACGGGAATGGTGCCGTAGTGCATGGCGATGATCTGGCTCAGGCCGCAGGGCTCGGACTTGGAGGGCATGAGATACATGTCCGCGCCGGCGTAGACCCGGGAGGCCAGGGCAGGGTCGAACTTCAGGTTCATGGAGAACTTCTTCGGGTATTCGCTCGCCACAGCCTGAAGGGCGTGCTCGTACTTCGCCTCGCCGGTCCCCACGATCACGAGCTGGAGATTCCGCTCCAGAAGCCGCCGGATGATGTAGCAGAGGATGTCGATGCCCTTGTGGGAGGCCAGCCGGGTCACCATGGCGAGGAGCGGCGCGTCGGATTCCTCCAGGCCGAGCTCCCACTGCAGGGCACGCTTGCAGGTCAGCTTGCCGCTGAGATACTCGGCGGAGTAGTTCCGAACCAGGGCCTTATCGGAGCCGGGGTCGCAGGTTTCGACGTCGATGCCGTTGGTGATGCCGCGGAGCTTGTCGCCCCGGGAGGCTAAAATGCCGGACAGCCCGTGGGCAAAGTAGGGATAGCGCAGCTCCTTGGCATAGGTTTCGGAGACGGTGGTCACCGCGTCGGACTTGACCACGGCGGCCTTCATGAAGTTGATGCAGCCGTCGTGGGTGCAGACGCCGCGCCAGAGATCGTCCAGCCCCAGGACCTCGTTGAAGAAATCGGGATTGGCCTTGCCCTGATACTCCACGTTGTGGATGGTGAAGACGGTCCGGGCCTCGGGCAGGCGATCCCGATACTCGGCCTCCAGGTAGATGGGGACGAGAGCGCTCTGCCAGTCGTGGCAGTGGATAATGTCGGGCCGCAGGGCAATCCGGCACATGGAGGCCAGCGCGGCCTTGGCGAAGAAGGCAAAGCGCTCGCCGTCGTCATAGAAGCCATAGAGGCCGTCCCGGCAGAAATAGTACTCGTTGTCGAGGAAGTAGACCTGGAGGTTCTGGCTGCCGTTCTTCCAGCGGAAGAGGCCGATGTACTGCTGACGCCAGGTCAGATTGACGGTGAAGGCGGAGACCAGCTCTGTCTCCACGGAGGGATCATACTTGATCTTCTTGTAGTAGGGGAGAAACAGGGAGATCTCGTTGCCTTTGATGCGGGAGAGCTCCGCGGGAAGGGCCTGCATGACATCTCCTAAGCCGCCCGTCTTGATGAAGGGGGCGGCCTCGGAGGCTACCATTGCAATTTTCATACTACGTCACCCCGATTGAGGATCACGGGATGCTCCATGGTGCCGATGAGCTTGACGCCGGCGTTGATTTTCACATCCTTATCGAGGATGCAGTATTCGAGCTGGGCGCCGATGCCGATCTCGCAGTTCGCCATGACGACGCAGTTCTTGACAGAGGCGCCGGTGGAGAGCTTGACGCCGCGGAAGAAGACGGAGTTGAAGGCGGAGCCCAGCAGGATGCAGCCGTCGGCCACAATGCAGTCGTCGATCTCGGAGTTCTCGCCGTAGTAGACGGGGACCTGATCCCGGACCTTGGTGTAGATGGTGAGTCCTTCGCGGTAGAGGCTGTGGCGGATGTTCCGGTCAATGATGGCCAGGTTGTTGCGGAAGTATTCCTCGGTGGATTCGTTGAACAGAGCCACCTCGTCGAAGCAGTAGGCGCCGACGGAGAGGACGCCTTCGTCCCAGTCCCTGAGAATGAATTCCCGCTCGAAGCGGTAGCGGTTGTGGCTGACGCATTCCTCGGCGGATTTCCGAAGCAGATCCTTGCGCATGATGAACATGCCCATGGAGGCCAGATAGTCCTCGGGGGCGGCATAGTCCACGGCCATTTCGGAGATTTCGCCGTTTTCATCCATACGGACGGCCAGGTCCAGCTGCTTGCTGCCGTTGGCAATGCCTTCCTTGACGACGACGGTCACGTCCTTGCCGGAGGCGATATGGGCGTCCATGACCTTTTCCAGATCGATGGCGCAGACCACGGCGGCGTCGGCCAGAATGACGTATTCCTCCTTGCCCCGGGCGATGTAGCTGTCGCTGGCAGCGGCGATGGCCTCCAGCTTGCCGCGGAAGGTGTTGGTAGCGCCCATGGAATAGGGGGTGATAAACTCCAGTCCGCCTTCGCCGATCTCGAGGTCCCACTCCTCGCCGGAGCCGATGTGATTCATCAGGCTCTGGAAGTTGTACTGGGTGACAATGCCGATGTGCCGGATGCCGGCGTTCGCCATATTGGAGAGGGTGAAGTCGATCTGGCGGTAGCGGCCGCCGTAGGGGAGGGAGGCCTGGGTGCGTTTGTTGGTGAGCTGCCCCAGAGAGCTGTCATAAATGTTTGCGAAAACGAGACCCATTACATTTTTCATTTTTCGTTACCTCCTGCCTCAGATAATTTCGCCGGGCTTGACGACCTGGTTCTTCTCGATCACATGATCCTTGCCGACCACCGCGATCTGACGCTTGTCTCCCTCGCGGAAGGAGCCGCCGATCACAGCGCCGCTGCGGACGGTGCAGCCCTCGCCGATGATGGCGTTGCGGATGATGACGCCCTCTTCAATGACGGTGTTGGGCATAATGACGGCGTCCTCGAGGACGACATCCTTGCTGACCTTGCAGCCGGTGGAGACAATGCTGTGCTTCACGGAGCCGTAGACCTCGCAGCCCTCGGCAATCAGGCAGTTGACATTCTTGGAATGTACGTCGATATAGGAGGCGGGAAGGGCGTAGTTTCTGGCGAAAATGGGGGCGGAGCCGTCGCCGTAGAGGTTGAATTCGGGATCGGTGCCCAGAAGCTCCATATTGGCCTCCCAGAGGGAGCTGATGGTGCCGACATCCTTCCAGTAGCCCTCGAAGTCATAGGCAAAGAGCTTATGACCGGAGTTCAGAATGGCGGGGATGATGTTCTTGCCGAAGTCGTTCTCAGACTTGGGATCCTCCTCATCGGCGATGAGGAACTGCTTGAGGATGCTCCATTTGAAGACATAGATGCCCATGGAGGCGTTGTTGGACTTGGGCTGCTTGGGCTTCTCCTCGAACTCGTAGATGGAGCCGTCGGGGTTGGTGTTCATAATGCCGAAGCGGGAGGCCTCTTCCATGGGAACCTTGCGGACGGCGATGGTGATGTCGGCGTCGTGCTCCTCGTGGTACTTGATCATCTTGGCGTAGTCCATGCGGTAGATGTGGTCGCCGGAGAGGATCAGCACATTGTCGGGATCGTAGCGCTCAATGAACTTGATGTTCTGATAGATGGCGTTTGCGGTGCCCTTGTACCACTCGGACTTCTTGGAACGGGCATAGGGGGGCAGGACCTGGACGCCGCCGTGGGAACGGTTCAGACCCCAGGGCTGGCCGTTGCCAATGTATTCATTGAGCTCCAGGGGCTGGTACTGCGTCAGAATGCCGACGGTGTCGATGCCGGAATTCACACAGTTGGACAGGGGAAAGTCGATGATGCGATACTTGCCGCCGAAGGGGACGGCAGGCTTGGCGGTGTTCTCCGTCAAGACGTAGAGGCGGGTGCCCTGGCCACCGGCCAGCAGCATGGCGACGCAGCGCTTTTTCTGGAAGTTCATGATGTTCGGGTCTCCTTTTTATGTTATTCTGATTTTACTTTTTTACGGGAATGCTTCGCGGGGATATAATAGAGCACGCTCAGGGGAGGCAGGGTGAACTCGCCGGAGTACTGAAGGTTGCCCCAGGGGCTTTCCTCGGCGACCACCGCGGGCAGCTCCGTGCCCCAGCCGCCGTATTTCTTTTCATCGGAGTTCAAAACCAGCTCGTAGGCGCCGGCCTTGGGCAGGCCGATCCGGTAGTGCTCCCGTCTGACGGGACAGAAATTGCAGATGCCGATAATCTCATGTCCCTTCTCGTCGATGCGGCGGAAGGCGATGACGGAGTTGTCCCGGTCGTCGCAGGAGATCCACTGGAAGCCCTCCCAGCTCTGGTCGTTCTGCCAGAAGGCGGGGGTGTTGAGATACAGGTGGTTGAGGTCCCTGACAAAGTCCCGCATCTGACGATGGCTCTCATAGTCCAGCAGCATCCAGTCCAGACCCTGGTTCTCGTTCCACTCGATGAACTGGGCAAATTCGTTGCCCATGAAGTTCAGCTTCT
>CAMVKI010000086.1 GCA_947168005.1 uncultured Clostridia bacterium | reverse complement strand
AGGGCGGCCGGTGACCGCCCCTACGGCGGGGTCGGTATTGCCTCCGTATTGGGAACACGGACGGCCAATGGCCGCCCCTACGGGCGCGAATCCCCGAGCCCTCGTCCCTCTTCCCTTCCCCCACCCTGATCCTTGATCCTTGATCCCTGATCCCTTGTCGGAGCGGGGAACCCGTGGCGCACAATGTGCGCCGCTACAGGCGGGCCTGTTGCCTGTTGCCTGTTGCCTTTTTTGCTTTTTTTACAGTTTACGGTTGAAAAAAAGGAATATATTTGTTATAATTCCTAATACCGATTATCATAAGGGGGAACCTGAGCTATGAACGCATTTTTACCCGCTGACATTCTGCTGCCCCGCGACGTACCCATGGAGAAATGGGCCGTCATCGCCTGTGACCAGTTCACCTCCGATCAGAAGTACTGGGACCGGGTCCGCGCCAACGCCGCCGGCAGCCCCTCCACCATCAACCTGATCCTTCCCGAGGCGGAGCTTGGCACGCCCAAGGAGGCCGAGCACACCGCCCTGATCAACAAGACCATGGCCGAGTACCTCAAGGACGACGTTTTCGCCTGCTATCCCCACAGCCTGGTCTACGTGGAGCGCACCCTGGAGAACGGCTCCGTCCGTCCGGGCCTCATGGGCATGGTCGATCTGGACGCCTATGACTACTCCACCGGCTCCGTCTCCGCCATCCGGGCCACGGAGAAGACCGTTGTGGAGCGCATCCCGCCCCGTCAGCGGGTCCGCCGCGACGCGCCCCTGGAGCTGCCCCACATCCTGATGCTCGCCGACGACCACGACAAGGTCCTCATCGAGCCCATCGCCGCGAAGAAGGCCGAGCTCAAGAAGCTCTACGACTTCGACCTCATGGAGGGCGGCGGCCATATCACCGGCTGGCTGGTGGACGGCGAGGAGGTCAAGGCCTTCGAGCAGCGTCTGACCGAGTACAGCGCCAACGTGGGCAAGAAGTACGAGGGTCTGCCCGGCGTTCCCATGGTCTTCGCCGTGGGCGACGGCAACCACAGCCTCGCCACCGCCAAGAGCTGCTACGAGGAGCTCAAGGCCAAGAACCCCGGCGTCGATCTCTCCGAGCATCCCGCCCGCTTCGCCCTGGTGGAGCTGGAGAACATCCACGATCCCGCCCAGGTCTTCGAGCCCATCCACCGCGTCATCTTCAAGACCGATCCCGAGGCCATGCTGAAGGAGCTGCAGGAGACCTGGTGCGCCGAGGGCGGCTTCCCCGTCAAATGGTTCATCGGCGAGAAGTCCGGCGTGATCTGTCTCGACAAGGCCAAGAGCCAGCTCGCCGTGGGCGCGCTCCAGAGCTTCCTGGACAAGTACCTCAAGGAGCACGAGGGCGAGATCGACTATATCCATGACGACGACGTGCTCATCGACCTGGCAAAGCAGGACAGGGCCATCGGCTTCCTGCTCCCCGCCATGGAGAAGAGCCAGCTCTTCCGCGGCGTCATTGCCGACGGCATCCTGCCCAGAAAGACCTTCTCCATGGGCCACGCCCGGGAGAAGCGCTACTATCTGGAAGCCCGGAAGATCAAGTGATCAGCCTGCGGGAAACTGCCTGGGGGAAGCTGAACCTGACGCTGGACGTGCTCGGAAAGCGGGCCGACGGTTATCACGAGCTGGAGATGGTCATGTGCTCCGTCTCCCTCCGGGACGAGCTGACGCTGAACCTGGGCACCGGCAAGCCCTGGGCGGTCACCTGTGACCGCCCGGGGATCCCGGCCGGACCGGAAAATCTCTGCTGGAAGGCCGCCGCGGCCTACTGCGAGGCCGCGGGTGTCGATCCGCAGGGGCTCTCCGTCCACATCGAAAAGAGAATCCCCGCCCAGGCGGGAATGGCCGGGGGCAGCAGCGACGCTGCCGCCGTGCTTCGCGCGCTCAACCGGCACTACGGGCGGCTCTCCGAGGAGGCGCTCCGGGCCGTCGGCCTGTCCGTGGGCAGCGACGTGCCCTACTGCCTCTTCGGCGGCGTGGCCCTGGCGAAGGGCCGGGGCGAGCTTCTGACCCGGCTGCCCGATCTGCCGGGAGAGCTCTGCGTCGTCCTGGCAAAGCCCGATTTCTCCGTCTCCACCCCGGAGCTCTTCCGGGAGCTGGACGCGGAGGGCGTCCGGGTCCGGCCCGACACGAAGGCCATGCTCCTGGCTATCCGGCTGCGGGACCGGAACGCCATCGGCGCGGCCCTGCAAAACAGCTTCGAGCCCCTGGTGGCGGCGCGCTATCCCATCGTGGAGGAGCTGCGTCAGGCCATGCTCAACCACGGGGCCATCGGCGCCCGGCTGACCGGCACGGGCTCCGTGGTCTTCGGTCTCTACTGCAGCAAGCTCCGGGCCGCCTCCGCGGCTCTGGTCCTCCGGGATTTCTGCCCCGAGGTCTGGATCACGGAGCCGATCTCAAATCAAGCATAGAAAGGGTGGACGCCATGAATCAAAACCGCGTCATGCTCCTCGCATTCTACAACAAAAAGGCCCTCGGCGTGCGCTATCTGGAAACCGCCCTCGCCAAGGCCGGCTACGAGGTCCGGACGGTCTTCTACAAGGACTTCAACAGCATCCACCCCACCAAAACCACCGAGAAGGAGCTGGCCCTGCTGCGGGAGGATATCCGCAGACAGCAGCCCCTGATGATCGGCCTTTCCGCCATGAGCTCCATGTATCTGGAGACCGTGGACGCCATCATCGAAATGGTCCGGGCGGAGTTCCGGATCCCCCTGGTGGCCGGCGGCGCCTTCACCACCATGTTCCCGGACTACTTCCTGAACCGTGGCGTGGACTACGTGATCCGCAGCGACGGCGAGCTGGCGATCTGCCGCCTGGCCGACGCCCTGAAAAAGGGCGAGGACCCCCGCTGGATCCCCTCCCTCTGCTATCACGGCGAGGACGGGAAGCCCGTTCTGAACGAGATCGGGGACCTGACCAACGACATCGACTCCTACGGCCTGCCCGCCGTCAAGTGCATGAACGCCTGCTTCATCGAGCACGACGAGCTGGTCGAGGGCGATCCCCAGCTCTCCACCCTGAGCTATGAGGTCATCGCCTCCCGGGGCTGCCCCTTCACCTGCTCCTACTGCTGCTGCTGCAATCTGCGCCGCCTCCTGCCCAAGGGCATCAAGGGCGTCCGGACCCGCTCGGTCCAGAGCGTCATCGACGAGCTGATCGAGGCCAAGAAGCAGTGCAAGCGCATCGTCTTCGTCCACTTCTACGACGAGATCTTCCCCTCCCTGCCGGGCTGGGTGGACGAGTTCGTGGAGAAATACAAGAAGTACATCAACCTCCCCTTCACCATCTGGTCCCACCCCAACGCCGTCAAGGCCGAGGTCCTGCAAAAGCTGGTCAAGGTGGGCCTGTCCGAGGTCATCATGGGCATCCAGTCCGGCTCGGAGCACATCCGGCGGGATATTTTCCACCGCTACGAGACCCAGGAGGACATCGTCAAGGCCACCCGGATCATCCGGGAGTCCGGGGTCTTCTGGGGCAGCTTCGACTTCATGCTCCAGCACCCCTTCGAGACCATTGAGGACCTGAAGGAGAGCTACTGGCTGGCAAAGCGGCTCCACGGCCCCCTGGAGCTCCAGCTCCACGGGCTGAACTTCCTCCCCGGCACGGACATCGTCCCCATGGCCATCGACGCGGGCTACTACACCAAGGAGGAGATGGACAGGATCATGTTCGCCTCCATGGAGGAGCAGTTCGGGGCCTACTGGCACCGGGAGGTCTCCCGGGAGAGCGACCTGTGGTTCAAGATGATCTTCTGCGTCCAGTTCAAGGACCTGCGGAAAAAGGTCGAGGCCTTTGAAAGCGATCCCCTCCCCCACGCCGGGGAGATCGACCGGCTCTACGCCAGGGCCCAGAAATACGCCAAGCTGCGCTATGTGTACAAGAAGTCCCGGATCGCCGCGAAGCGGGTGAAGATGAAGATTGTCCGATAACTTCGGATCACGCAAGAAACCACCCCCGACGCCTTGAATTGGCGGCAAGGGTGGTTTCTTGCATCCAAAAACTCTATCCAAACAGGACGCTTCCACAGAGAATCAAGCCGCAGGCAAACGCCACGATCCCCGAAATCCCAATGAAGCCCCGCATCTGCCAGCTCGCATGAAGCTGATCGGCATGTCTGTAAAAAAATCCGAGGAACCAGAGGTCCAGCCTGATCAGAGCATCCATGAAGAAGCAGATCAGAAAACCCAGCGCGGCAAACAGCAAGCCCATCGAAAAATCTTCCGCTCTTCCCCACAGTCTGGTCTGGTTAAGGCGCAACGCCATCCGACAAATCGACTGATCCGGAAGACCGGGATACCATCCATTCGTGTTCCAGATATGATCGGCAATCAGATGGCCGCCCTGCAAGGCGTCAGGATCCTCCGTCTGCTTGTAATAGCTTTTGCTCAGGATCGGCGCGCCGTCCGCAGTCAGGATCGTAAGCGATTGCGCAGCGCCGCTCTCCGATGTCAGGAAACGGAGCTGCGCCGACTTCCCTTCTTTCGATCGGATCGCCAGCTCGCCCAGTTCTCCCTCCAAGCGTATTGTCACAGAATCGCCGCTCCGGCCGGAGTAGGCGATTTGTTCATCCTGCGCGCTTACGCGGAAAAACTCCGTACCGTTCCAGATCCCCTTTTGGAAGCCAAAACAGCCGATCAGCAGCGCCAGGATCACAAACACGCACAGCCCGATTTTCCAGATGACCGCTCTTCCCCTCTTTGCCTCTTCAGTGAGTCTGCCAGGCTGCACTTTCTTCCCGTAGACCTCCGATTCCCGGGGTATCTCGCAAGGGCCGTGAGCATCCGCGACAGGTTTTTCTGTCCGGCTGCCCTGAAGGAGTTCCTCCTGGGTGCAGCCCAGAATGGCGGCAAGTCGCCGAAGGACCTCTTTTCGCGGCAGAGACGCGCCATTTTCCCACTTTGAAACCGCTTTATCCGTCACTCCCAGCAGAGCCCCGAGTTCCTTCTGTGTATAGCCTTTCTCATTACGAAGTCGGCAGATGAAATTACCGATCTCATACTTCCTGTCCATGGCATTCACCTCGACACGATCTTATCCGACCGCCCAGAGAAAAGCAAGCTTTTTTCGGTAGAGTTTCGGTAGAATCTGCTTTTTGCTCTTTCGTATCCGGAGAATAACCGAAATTATGATTTTTGAGCCTATGGATTTACAACGTTCTGCGGCTTCCCCGCCTGGAAGGCCCGGATGTTGGCGGCCACCAGGTCGATCAGGCGGGCGCGGGTCTCGTGGGGGGCCCAGCCGATGTGGGGGGTCAGGTAGGTGTTCGGGGCGGCGAGCAGGGGGTTGTCCGGGCGGATGGGCTCCACGGCGAAGGCGTCCTGGCCCAGGGCCCGGAGCTTGCCGCTCCGCAGGGCCGCGGCCACGTCCTCCTCCACGATCAGCGCGCCACGGGAGGTATTGATCAGGATGGCCCCGTCCTTCATCTTCGCCAGAGCCGCCGCGTCGATCATGCCCCTGCTGTCGGCGTTGACGGGACAGTGCAGGGAGATGATGTCCGAGCGGGCGTAGAGCTCGTCCAGGGGGACGTACCGGGTCCGGGCGTCCTCCAGCTCCGGGCGGCGTCGGCGGGAATAGACCAGCAGCTCGGCGCCCATGGCCTTCATGATCCGGCCGAAGGCCTGGCCGATGCCGCCGTAGCCGATGATGCCGACGGTCTTCCCGGCAATCTCCATGAGCCCCGGGGCCACTTGACAGAAATAGGAGTTGTCGGTCCAGGCCCCGGCGTGGACGGCGGCGTCATGCTTCGCAGTCTGGGTCGTGATCTCCAGCAGCAGGGCCGCCGCGAGCTGGGACACGGCGAAGGAGGAATAGCCCGGCGCGTTGCAGACCGGGACGCCCCGCTCCTTCGCGGCCTCGATGTCGATGTTGTTGAAGCCCGTGGCGAAGAGGGTGATGAGCCGCAGCTTCGGGCAGGCCTCCAGGATTTCCCGGGTGATGTCGGGCTTGTCCAGCACGACGATCTCGTTCTCGCCGATGTGTTCGATCAGCTCCTCCGGCGCGGTGTTGGGATAGACGCGCAGCGCGCCCAGGGCCTCGATGGGCGCCCAGCTCAGGTCGCCGGGATTCGTGCGGGCGCCGTCCAGAATCACAATCTTCCAATGCTTCATTCGGATTCTCCTCTACCAAAACTTTTTTGCGGCCTTGTTGATAAAAATCACGTACCAGATGAACAGGGGTACGAAGAGGAAGTAGGACAGGCCCTTGGCGAACCAGGCGGGCAGGAAGGAGAAGACCGCCGTCAGCTCATTGACCAAGTAGAAGCCCGTGACCAGCAGGCCCAGCACGCCGAAGATCACGAGCCGAGGCGTGATGAAGCCGATAAACCCGGCCACGTCCTGACAGAGCTCCGGCTTGCAGTTGGCCGGATAGATAAAGCGGTTTGGGCTCAGCTCGTAGCTCTTGTTGAGCTTATAGACGGAGAGCAGGATGTTGACGCTGAGCCAGGCAAGCATCCCGGCCAGGGCCAGCACAAGGAGATTGGATAAATCGGGCTGGTTCACGCAATCGCCTTCTTTCTTGTTCTTTTACCTGCTTATTGTAGCAGAAAGCGTCCAAAAAAGCAACAGGAAAGGGCTTGTATTCCCATCGGAACCAGGCTATAATAGAAAAAAAACGAAAGAAGGAACGGATATGAGCGACGTGATTGCCGCGATCTCCACCGGAAAACAGCCCTGCGCCGTCGGGATTCTGCGGCTCTCCGGCCCGGGCTGCGCCGAGATTGCCGGGGTGGTGTTCCGGCTGAAAAGCGGCAAGCCCCTCTCCGAGGCCCCGGCGCGGAGGCTCTGCCTCGGGACCCTCTACGACCTCCGGGGCCGGGAGCTGGACCAGGCTCTGGCGGTCCGCTGCCCGGGTCCCGCCAGCTACACCGGGGAGGACACGGTGGAGCTCCAGTGCCACGGCTCCCCCGCCGTGCTGACGGCGGGGCTGGAGGCCCTGTACCGGGCCGGAGCCCGGCCCGCCCAGCCGGGAGAGTTCACCAAGCGGGCCCTGCTCAACGGCAAGCTGGATCTGACCGGGGCCGAGGCCGTCATGGACCTGATCGAGGCCCAGACCGCCGATATGGCGGCCAACGCCGCCGCCCAGCTGGGAGGCGCCCTCCATCGGCGGCTGAACCCCATCTACGAGGGGCTGACGGACATCTGCAGCCACTACCACGCGGTGCTGGACTACCCGGACGAGGACATTCCCGATTTCCGGCTCTCGGACTTTGAGGAGCGGCTTCGCACGGACCGGGCCCAGCTCGAATGGCTCCGGGCCACCTGCGAGCGAGGCCGCATCCTGAAGCAGGGCGTGAAGATTGCCCTGGTGGGCAAGCCCAACGCGGGCAAGTCCTCCCTGCTCAACGCCCTGGTGGGCTACGACCGGGTGATCGTCACGGAAGTACCCGGCACCACGAGGGACACGGTGGAGGAGACGGCCCGCTTCGGCCGGGTCCTGGCCCGGATCACCGACACCGCGGGCATCCGGGACACTGCGGACCGGATCGAGGCCCTGGGCGTGGAGCGCTCCCGGGCCGCCGCGGAGCAGGCGGATCTGGCGATTTTCGTCTGCGACGCCGCCCAGCCCCTGGACGAGGAGGACCGGCAGGCCATGGCCGCCGCCCGGGAGGCGAAGCGGGCCATCGCCGTCATGAACAAGACGGACCTGCCCCAGCGGGTCTTCCGGGTCCAGCTTCCCTTCGAGCCCATCTTCGCCGTCTCCGCCGTCCGGGGCGACGGCCTGGACAAGCTCTGCGGCTGGATCGAGGATACCTTCGGCACGGACCTGCCCTGCGACGGCTCCATCCTCACCAACACCCGCCAGGCCGAGGCCGTGGGCCGGGCCGCCGAGGCCATCGGCAGAGCCCTGAGCGCCATGGAGGCCGGGGTCACCCCCGACGCCGTGCTGACGGAGCTGGAGGCCGCCCTGGAGGCCCTGGGCGAGCTGACGGGAAGGACCGTGCGGGAGGACATCACGCAGAAGATTTTCGAGCGCTTCTGCGTGGGAAAATAGGGATTAAGGATCAGGGATTAAGGATTAGGGTGGGGAAAGGGCTGAGAGGTCAGGGCCCACGCCTGTAGCGGCGCACAGTGTGCGCCATATGCTTCCCCGCGGGGGGACTATAATGAATAGTGAATAATGAATAATGAATAATTGTGGTATTTTTCAATTCTGCGAATTGAAAAATGAAATTCAAATCGTCGTGAAGCGACACCTTGATTATTCATTCTTAAGTCTTCAGTCTTCAGTATTCATTAACAAATTAATCACACAGGAGTGTACGATGATTTCATACTTTGACAATTCCGCAACGACCAGGCCCTGCCCGGAGGCGGTGGCGGCGATGACCGACGCGCTGACGGAGGTATGGGGCAATCCCAGTTCGCTGCATGCGCTGGGGATCGAGGCTCACCGGCGGGTGGAGGCTGCACGGCGCTCTGTGGCGCGGGCTCTGGGGGCCGAGCCGGAACGGGTGTTCTTCACCTCCGGCGGCACCGAGGCCGACAACTGGGCCGTCTTTTCCGCCGCCCAGCGGCTGGGGAAACGGGGGAAGCATCTCATCACCACGCAGATCGAGCACCACGCCATTCTCCATCCCATGAAGGAGCTGGAGGCCCGGGGCTTTGAGCTGACGTACCTGGCCCCCGAGGCCGACGGAACCGTGAGCCTCGACGCCCTCCGGGCGGCCCTGCGGCCCGACACGATCCTGGTCAGCGTCATGATGGTCAACAACGAGGTCGGCTCCCTCATGCCCATCCAGAGCATGGCGAAGCTGACCCATCGGCTGGCCCCCAACGCCCTCTTCCACACCGACGCGGTGCAGGGCTTCCTGAAGGTTCCCTTCCGGGCCTCGACCCTGGAGGCCGATCTGATCTCCGTCAGCTCCCACAAGGTCCACGGGCCCAAGGGCGCCGGGGCCCTGTATATCCGCAAGGGGCTCTCCCTGCCCCCCTACCTCCACGGCGGCGGCCAGGAGAGCGGCTACCGCTCCGGCACCGAGGCGGTCCCCAATATCTTAGGCTTCGGCGCGGCCTGCGAGGCCGCCCTGCCGGAGCTGCGGGCGGACCTGGCCCGGGAGAACGCTCTGAAGGAGCGCATCCGGGCGGGGCTTTCGGCCATCGACGGGGTGGTGCTGAACGGGGCCCAGGCCGCCCCGCACATCGTCAGCTTCGCCATCCCCGGCGTCCGCTCCCAGGGCATCATCAACTGCCTCCAGGACCGGGGCGTCTACGTCTCGGCGGGCTCCGCCTGCGCCAAGGGGCACCGCAGCCACGTGCTGGAGGCCCTGGGCCTGGCTCCGGCGGTCATCGACGGCTCCGTCCGGGCGTCACTGAGCCGGTATACGACGGAGGAGGAGGCGGAGGCGCTGCTGTCCGCCGTGCGGGAGGCGGTTGAACGGCTGAGATAGCACTTCTTGCCGTAGGGGCCGGCGTCCTCGACGGCCCGCAGGTATCAGATAACGATACAGTCGGGGCGTCGAGGACGCCGCCCCCTACGGCGTAAAATTTTGATTTTTCGCGCAACCAAACCCTCA
>CAMVKI010000085.1 GCA_947168005.1 uncultured Clostridia bacterium | reverse complement strand
TCGGCCGCCCTGTCCCCCCGTCCGTAGGGGCGGTCATCGGCCGCCCTGTCCCCCCGTCCGTAGGGGCGGTCATCGGCCGCCCTGTCCCCCCCGTCCGTAGGGGCGGTCATTGGCCGCCCGAAAACCTCCCCTGTCAAGGGGAGGGGGACCGGCCGCAGGCCTTTTCCCGATCTTTTCGATCGCTGTCCTTCACGTCCATGATCAGCAGAAAACATTCAAGAACGCCCGGCTCTGCAGTCTCCTGTTCGTACCGCGTCGCTTCCATGCCGAGCGCATTCCGTTTCGTATTTGTTATTATACCACAATTTTCCCGGAAGGAAAAGAACTTTGTTGCGTTTTTGATAAAACTGCTGTATAATAATTGAAATCACACCGATTGCCAGTCCATATTACTTCTTACTTCTTAATTCTTAATTCTTACTTGCAGGATGGACCGCTATGGAAAAGAAAGAAAAAGCCCTCCGAATCATAGAAGCCTTAAAAGAAGACTACCCCGACGCCCTCTGCGCGCTGCACAGCCGGAAGGACTACGAGCTGATGATCGCGGTGCGGCTCTCGGCCCAGTGTACAGACGAGCGGGTGAACCAGATCACCCCGGCCCTCTTCGCCCGTTTTCCGAGCTTGGAGAGCTTCGCCGCCGCCGACGTGGCGGAGGTAGAGGAGCTGGTCCGCTCCTGCGGCTTCTACAAGCACAAGGCCCGGGACATCGTCCTGGCCTGCCAAATGCTGCTGACCGACTACGGAGGAAAGGTCCCGGACAGCATGGAGGCCCTGCTGAAGCTCCCGGGCGTGGGCCGCAAGACCGCCAATCTGCTGCTGGGCGACCTCTATTCGGTCCCCGGCTCCGTGGTCTGCGACACCCACTGCATCCGCATCTGCGGAAAGCTGGGCCTGACCGACGGCACCAAGGACCCGGCCCACTGCGAGGACCTGCTCCGGGCAGTCATGACCACGGACGAGCGCCCCGACTTCTGCCACCGCATCGTCCTCCACGGCCGGGCGGTCTGCACCGCCCGGAAGCCCGCCTGCGAGCGCTGCAGCCTGGCGCCGTTCTGCGACTACTTCAATCCTGTGCTGTAGGGGGCGGCCCCTGGACGCCCCGTGCCAACTGAACGATACGTATATGCGGGCCGTCGAAGGCGCCGGCCCCTACGACCTGATAATATGGAGGTTTCACCATGGAATTACAATATGACCCCGCCGGGAGGACGCTTTTGAAAACCACGGGCGTCATCATGCTGATCTTCGGCATTCTCGGCGTTCTGCTCTACGCCGCGGGCCTGGCCGCCGTCGTCGGCGTGACCTACGTCACCGGCGGCGTCTTCTCCGGCTCCGCGGACCTGATCGGCATGGCCCTGCTCCTGGCCGCCGCCCTGGCGGAGCTGATTGCCGGTATCCTGGGCAGCCGGGCCGCCAAACGGCCCGCCCGCGCCGGCAAAGGCCTCATCGTCTGGGGCGTCCTGACCCTTCTGCTGACCCTGGCCGGTATGCTCCACATCGCCCTGCGCACCACCGGCGCCCCGATCTGGGAGCTGGCCCTGGGCCTGGTCCTCGGCGTCGTCACCCCCATCGTCTGCCTCGTCGCCGCCGCCCGGGTCCTCAAGGGCCCCATCTATGCCTCCGACGACTCCGACGCACCCGAGGACTCCGATCCTCCCACCCGACCGTAGTACGGGATAACATCGAAAACAGCTGTAGGGACAAGCCTCGCTTGTCCGGCATTCGGAACGAATGCAATTTGCCGGAGGCAAATCCGACAACGCACCCGGTCGGATCGCCCTGTGGGCGATTGTTTGCTTCGCAAACGCGGACAAGCACGGCTTGTCCCTACGGCGGAATCGTTTCGCCCCTGCGCAAATAGTGCCCTTGTGCAAAGCACCCGATCCCCGAGCTGAACGCTTGGGGATCGGGTGCTTTGCACAGGAACAGGCGGCCGCAAGTCTCCGGCCCAGCGGCCCGCTCCGTTACTTTTTTCTTTTCCTTCCGAAATAGCCCGCTGACGCAATGCTGTCGGCCCAGGGTTCTTCCTGACAAAACTCCAGAAGGATTTGCTTTGCTCTTTTAGAGTATTCGATCTTGATCGGCCTTTCCGTCTCTTTCCCCCTCAGATGGAAGATAAAAGAATTCGTATGCATATCGCCGAAGTCAAACTCCGCCGCGCTGACATCCTTCCAGGAGAAGCGCCAAAGCGTCCTCCCGAAAAAGCGTGCCTGCGCCTCTTCCCGGTCACAGGAAACTACCGCGACAAGCTCAGGAAGCAGCAGCGGGTAGATCGTCACATGCCACGGAACCAGCAACATAAACACTTTTACCCCAGCCTGAATATCCGGTAACGCCGCACACAGCGCGATTAATGCCGCATAGAGAAATACAAAGAGACCTGCGAAACCCAAAAACGATTGCTTCCTGCAAAAGAACCATTTTTTGTCCTTCATGTCAGATCCCTTTCCGCTGTTTTCAGTTCGGCGGTCATCAGCGGCACCCCTCCACCGGACCGTTGGGTCCTTGCAGGCAGGGGAGGTTTTTGGCAGAGCTCTGCTGCCGACTGCCTTGTCAGGAAAAGGCGGCCGAAGGCCGCAATCTCCCTAATTCATCGCGTTCTCCGGCGTCACCGTGTCGTTCTCGGCCACGTCGGCGAAGTAGGCGTCGAAAATGGTCTTGGCGATATTGCCCAGGTTGCCGCCCTGGGCGCCCTTCTCCACATAGATGGCGATGGCGATCTGGGGGTCGTCGGAGGGGGCGTAGCAGACGAAGGAGGCGTGGTCCGAGCCCGCGACGCCGTGCTGGGCGGTGCCGGTCTTGGCGCTGACGGCGATGGGGTAGTCCCCGAAGACCTTGTTGGCCGTGCCGTTGGGGGCCGTGACGGCCTCCCTCATGCCCCGGGTGTAGACCCCGTAAGCCTCGTCGCTGATCTGGAGCCGGGAGGCCACGGTGGGCTCCATCTCGTAGAGCAGCTCCTGATAGTCCGCGGAGATGATCCGGTTGAGGAAGGTGGCCTTGTAGCGGACGCCCCGGTTGGCAAGGGCGGCGGTGTAGACCGCCATTTGCAGGGGGGAGAAGCGGTTTTCCGACTGGCCGATGGCCATGGAGATCGTATCGCCGGCGGTAAAGACCTGGAAGGCCGGGTCGGAATAGAGCTTTTTCTTGCTCTCCGGATTGGCCCGCCAGCCCTTGGTCTCGGCCAGCTCCACGCCGGTGGACTCGCCCAGGCCCAGGGCCTTGGCCACGTTGTCCATCCGCTCCCAGCCCGTGAGCCGGCCCACCTCGTAGAAGAAGTAGTTGCAGGAGACGGCCAGGGCCTGCTCGCAGTTGATGACCCCGTGGGTCTGGTGGCTCGCCGTGTAGAGGTAACAGGCGGGCTGGTAGCCCTCGTAGAAGTCGTAGATGCCCTTGTCCTCCACGGTGGTGTGCTGGGAGATGATCCCGTCGTTCAGGGCGGCGATGGAGGTGGACATCTTGTAGATGGAGCCGGGGGGATAGGCCTGCATCAGGGCCCGGTTGAACATGGGCGAATACCGGTCCTGGGCCAGCTCCTTGTAGTCCTTGGAGAAGGTGGCGAGGTTGAAGGTCGGATAGGAGGCGGAGGCCAGCACGGCGCCGGTCTTCACGTCCAGGACCACCACGGCCCCGCCCTCGGCGTCCTTGCCCTCGCTCTTGGCGCCGACGCCGTTCTCCCGCAGGTCGAGGATGAAGCTTGCCAGGGTCTCCTCGGTGAGGCGCTGGTAGTCGATGTCGATGGTGGTCTCCACGTTGGAGCCCGCCTTGGGCTCCACGGCGTAGTACTGGGAGACGATGTTGCCCTCCCGGTCCACGGTGGTGCGCAGGACGCCGTCGGTGCCGTGGAGCTGTTCCTCGAAGGCCTTTTCCAGACCGTCCTTGCCCACGTAGGCGTCCATGGCGTAGCCCTTTTCCTTGTAGGTCTCCCACTCCTCGGGGCTCATGGCGGCGGTCCGGCCCAGGATGTGGGCGGCGTAGGTGGTGTTGTACTCCCGGACCGTGCTGGCCTGGACCTGCATACCCGGGGTGTTGAGCTCCATGAGCTCCGCCAGCTGGGTGGCGTCCACGTCGGTGAGCAGGGTGTAGGTGGGCAGAGAAGTATAGTTCCGCAGATCCAGCTCGTAGCGGAGCCCCAGGACCCCCCGGACCTCCTCGTCTGTCCAGTCGTTGGGGATGCGGAAGCGGGCGCGCATGAGCTTGATGAGCTGGGCGGCGGAGACGTCCGCGTCCCAGTCGTTCTGCCGCAGGAAGCTGCGGAAGTAGTTGTTCCAGGTGTCGGAATAGTTGGCGGTCTCGTACTCATAGGGCTTGACCGGGGTCACGGGCAGGTGGTCCGTGAAGTCAATGCTCAGCTCCCGGCAGAGGCGGACCAGCTGGCGCAGACTCTCGTTGGGGGTCTCGGAGTTGAAGAGGGCGTAGCCCGTGATGATGATGTTGTAGCTGGCCCGGTTCGTCACCAGGACGTTGCCGTTCCGGTCCAGAATCTCGCCCCGGGCCGCCGTGACCCGGGTGTCGTAGGTATAGGTTCCGGTGCCGGTGCTGCTCTTCCGGGGGCTGACCACCTGGAGCTGGATCAGCCGGTAGGCGTAGGCCCCGATCAAAATCCCAAAGGCCGCTATGAAAAGTCCCAGCCGCAGTTTGAAATTATAACGCATCGCACACCCCTCCTGTCGCGCCGGCTGTCAGCCGGCCCTGAAAGGACGTTTTATTATAACGCATCCTGCACCCCGATTCTGCCGATCAGCTTGACCAGCCCGTAATGAAGGGGGACAAAGACCATGGAGAGGCCTACCCCGGGCAGAAGAACCCGCCAGAAATTCTCCAGCGCCACCGTGGGCGGGAGAATCAGCTTGAAGAGGAAGATCGCCGCGGCGTTGAGCAGGGTCACGGCCAGACAGCACAGGGCCGTGGGCACAAAGCGCAGGGTCAGCACCGCCCGGCAGAGCACCGCCGAGAGCATGGCCCCCACGGGGATCACCGCCACGGAGAGATTGCCGAAATCCGCCCCGGAGAAGCACCAGATGAGGGAGGCCAGAATGGCGTAGAGCCCGCCCTTCTCGGGCCCCTCCCGGACGCAGACGCAGACGATCAGCGCCGGCAGCGGGGCCAGCTTGGTCCCCAGCACCGGCGTCTTCGCCAGCACGGAGGTCTGAAGCAGCATGACGAGAAAGCTCAGCGTCCCGTAGAGGGACCACTTCAGGATGCCCTGCCACTGCCGCTTGGTCAGATGGATGTATTTGAACAATGCGGTCCCTCCTTCCCGGGGAAATGAAGCCGGGGCTTGCGCCCCTGATGAAGCCGGAGCTTCGCTCCTAATGAAGCTGGGGCTTACGCCCCGAATGAAGCCGGGCTTCGCCCTAATTGTGGTATTTTGCAATTTGCCAATTGCAAAATGAAATAACAAGCGGAACAGGAAACGCGATACGCTGCATTTAGTCTGTAGCGCGGGCTATCAGCCCGCAATTTCAATATTCATCTCCGAATTGGCAAATTCGGAGATACCTCAATTAGCGACCGCAGGGAGCGGCTTCATTCAGCGCGAAGCGCGAGCTTCATCCGTGCGAAGCACGGACTTCATTCAGCCGCGAAGCGGCGAGCTTCATTTACTGATTTTCATAATCTGTAATAATGAACACCTGCTCCAGGTCGTCCAGGTCCGCGGCGGGCTTCAGGAGGGCGTACTTTGCCACGCCGGTCTGGTCGAAGCCGGCGTCGGTGATGTAGCCGATGATGAGGCCCCGGGGGTAGACCGTGGAGCCGGTGGTCAGGACCTGGTCGTTGTTGCGCAGAACCGAGTCCGTGGGCAGGTAGTTCATGCGCAGCAGGCCCTGGGAGCCCGTGGCGAGGGCGCCCTCCACCACGCCGTTGTAGCCCGTGGAGGCCACGGTGGCGGAGATGCCGAGGGCGGAGTCCAGGACCGTGGTGATGGTGGCCCAGTTGGGCCCGGCCTCGGTGACGAGGCCCACCACCTGGCCGTATTCCGTAATCGCCACGTGGCCGACCTCGATGCCGGAGTTGGTGCCCTTGCCGATGGTAAAGGCGGATTTCCAGCTGCTGTCCACCCAGGAGATGATATAGGCCGAGACCCGATGATAGTCCTCGTGCTCCTCGGAGAGGCCCAGGAGCTGGTGGAGCCGCTCGTTCTCCCGCTGGAGGGAGTCGGCGCTGCGCACGTCCTCCTCCATGGCGATGATCTGCTTCCGCAGGGCCTCGTTCTCCGCCTGGAGCATCTCGTATTTGAACATGGAGTCATAGAACTGCTCCACCTGGCGCACGATGGCGCTGGCCGCGGAGCGGAAGGGCGTGAGGATGGTCTGGACCAGGCTCGTCCCCGGATTCGTCACGCCGACAGCCGCCGTCACGGTCACAAGCCCCGCCAGCAGCACCGCGATGACGATCAGCCATTTCGTCTTGGCGGAAAAGTGTTTTTTCATATCAGATTCCCTCCGTAGGGGCCGAACTCGAAGCGTCACAAAGTATGACCGCATCGGCCCTGATTCAGGGCTTCAAATTCTGAGTTAAAGGATCAATTCCATATCGCTTCAGGGCCAGCGCCAGCTGACACACGGGCAGACCCATGACGGTGAAGTAATCGCCCCGGATGCCCTCCACCAGCATGGCCCCCAGGCCCTGGATGCCGTAGGCTCCGGCCTTGTCCATGGGCTCCCCGGTGGCGACGTAGGCGGCGATCTCCGCCTCTGTCAGGGGCCGGAATTTCACAAAGGTTTTTTCGCAGTGGGTGAAGGGCGGCAAGTGACAGGTGACAGGTGACAAGTGACAGGTGTCAGACGGGGAAGCACTCTCTAAATTGTCATTGCGAGACCAGTGCGCACACTGGTCGTGGCAATCCGTACTCCCGTCTCCTGTTGCCTGTTGCCTGTTGCCTGCTGCCTCGTATCCCCCGTCTCCTGTTGCCTGTTGCCTGTTGCCTGCTGCCTCGTATCCCCCGTTCCCTGTTGCCTCGACGGGCAGCAGCGTAAAGGCCGTATAGACCGCGTGCTCCCGGCCCGAGAGGGCGGCCAGCATAGCCCGGGCCTCGGCCTCGCCGTGGGGCTTGCCGAGGATCCTCCCGTCCAGCACCACGATGGTGTCGGAGCTCAGGATCAAGCAACGCTTGCCGTCTGCGCCCTTCCGTAGGGAGGCATCCCCAGATGCCTCCTGCCGCCGCGCCGCGGCGGCGTCATTGCCGGAGGCAATGACAGGAGCGATCAGGGGATCGCTCCCTACAACCCGCGCCACGGCGCGGGCCTTTGCCTCGCAGATCCGCCGCACGGAGGCCTCGGGGTCCTCGGTCTCGAATTTCGTCTCGTCGATCTCCGCGGTCAGGACCCGAAACGACAGTCCCATCCGCTCCAACAGCTCCCGCCGCCGGGGCGACTGGGAGCCAAGTATCAGATCCATATGGAAATCCTCGCTGTTTCAAATGAAGTATTGCCTGACGGCAATATGAAGTCTGCTGCGCAGATGAAGTATCTCCTTCGGAGATATGAAGTATGGCCTGCGGCCATATGGACATAAAGGTCAGCTTGCCCGTCTGAATCAATATGGCGCAGCCATACTTCATCCGCGCAGCGGACTTCATGCGCGAAGCCGCGTCAGCGGCAAGCGTACTTCATCCGCGAAGCGGACTTCATCCGCGAAGCGGACTTCATCCGCGAAGCGGACTTCATACGGCGAAGCCGTAGCTCACTCCACGCCGCGGTAGTACAGCCCTCTCGTGCAGGCGCCGGGGTCGAAGACCGCCCCGAGCCGGGTGGCGGAGACCACCGCGTCCACCTCCATGGGGTTCTCGGTGGTGAACTGGAGCCGCAGGCCCCAGAGGCCCAGAGCCCGGAGCTCCGGGAGCTTGTCCAGCAGATAGAGCTTCTTACCGTTGTAGATCACGCTGCGGCAGGTATCCTGGTCCGGCAGGACCCGGAATTCCTCGCCCCGGCGGTCCACCAGCTTCATGGGGCCGGAGCTGCACGCGCAGCGGCCCGAGCGGTTCTTGATGATGCAGTTCTCCGTCAGCATCAGGGGCAGGCGGCCGTAGGCCAGAAGCTCCGCGGGCAGGGGCTTGCTCAGATCCCGGATCCGGGGCAGGGTCAGCTCGAAGCTGACCGTGGCGCTCTCCAGACCCAGGCCCCGGGCCACGTTCATCGCCCGGGAGTTGAAGAGGTTGAGGCCGAAATCGCCGCAGACCGCGAAGCCGCGGGACCGGGCCAGGGAGATGTGGCCCAGGTTGCCGCAGAGGGCCAGGCGCACGCCCAGGGTCCGGGCCTTGTCCAGGGCCCCCAGGACCCCCTCGACCTCCCCGTCCCGGATGACCCGGGGCAGGACCGCGGCCAGCTCCGTCTGCTCCGGAATCCGGCTCCGCCAGCCCGTGTCCTTCTTGAACATGGACAGGGGCACGTAGAGCCGGGTGGGCTTCATGGCCAGGAGCTTCGGGGTCAGCTGCTCCTGCGACAGGATCCCCACGGTCCAGCGGGGAGGCTTGCCCGGGCCCGGATGGAGCTTCACCGGGGAGAAGGAGTTGAGCTCCCGCTCCGGCAGGCGGCCCCGGACGGCGGTCAGATGGGCCAGGACCTCCCGGCGCATGGCGTTGATGGCCGCGGCGGAGAGGGACAGGTCCGGCTCCACGACGCTCTTGGTCTCCACACAGCGGTAGGGGGTGCCCCCGGTCTTGGCGAGGCGCTCCGCCAGGGCCTCCTGGGTCAGGGGCCGGGAGAGAGCCGTCTGGGGGACGGGGCCCTCGGTCTTGCAGAGGTTGCCCAGCTCGTCCTCCACGGCCAGCATGGCGTTCTGCCGGTGGTGGACCACGGCGTAGAAGCGCACGGGGACCAGGGGGGACTCGGCGTTCTCGTAGCCCGCCCGGGCCTTCTGCATCAGTTCTTTGTTTTCCTTTTCCTTCTGACGGACGCCGAACATCTCGGGGCCCGTCTGCCCCCGGTAGTAGCCCTGGGTGAAGCCCTGGCGGGAGAAGACGTCCCGCAGGTCCTTCATCTCGGCGGGGGAGACGCTCTGGCCGTCGATGGCCGCCCGGTAGAGCCGGGTCGCCACGGCCACGTATTCGGGCCGCTTCATCCGGCCCTCGATCTTCACCGAGCTCACCCCCAGGCGCTCCAGCTCCCCGACCTCGGCGATCAGGCAGTTGTCCTTCAGGCTCAGGGGGTATTTGTCCTCGTAACGGCCGTAGCCGTAGGCCAGGCGGCAGGGCTGGGCGCACTGGCCCCGGTTGCCGGAGCGGGAGCCCACAGCGGCGGAGAACCAGCACTGGCCGGAATAGCACATGCACAGAGCCCCGTGGACGAAGACCTCGATCTCGATGGGGCTGTTGCGGCAGATATAGGCGATGTCCTCCCGGCTCAGCTCCCGGGCCAGGACCACCCGGCTCATGCCCATGGCCGCGGCCCGGAGGACGCCGTCGAGGGAGTGGATGGACATCTGGGTGGAGGCATGGATCGGGACCTCGGGGGCCATCTGCCGCAGCAGGGAGACCAGGCCCAGGTCCTGGACAATAAAGGCGTCCACCCCGGCCCGGACCGCGGCGGTAATCGTCTGGGCGGCCTGCTCCAGCTCCCGGTCCGTCACCAGGGTATTGAGGGTGAAGTGGACCTGCACGCCCCGGACGTGGCAATAACGCACGGCGTCCGGCAGCTCGTCCAAGGAAAAGTTCTTGGCGTTCTGTCGGGCGTTGAAGGGGCCGGAGCCCAGATATACGGCGTTGGCGC
>CAMVKI010000084.1 GCA_947168005.1 uncultured Clostridia bacterium | reverse complement strand
CCAGCACGGTCACAAGGCCGAAGACCGGCTCCACCGCGCCGGAGAGGACGCCGTAGAGGAAGGCTCTTCCCCGGCCCGCGCCTTCGGCGTGCAGCGGCATGGAGATGATGGCCCCCTCCGGGAAGTTCTGAATCGCAATGCCCAGGGCCAGGGCCAGAGCGCCGCCCGCCGTGATCTCCGCAGAGCCGGAGAACAGCCCGGCATAGACCACGCCCACGGCCATGCCCTCGGGGATATTGTGGAGCGTGACCGCCAGCACCATCATGGTCGTCCGGGCCAGCCTGCTCTTCGGGCCCTCGGCCTGGCTGGCGTTTCGGTGCAGATGGGGAATCAGGTGGTCCAGCAGAAGCAGGAACAGCACGCCGAGCCAGAAGCCGATGAAGGCGGGCAGAAAGGCCCAGCCGCCCAGCGCCTCCGATTGCTCCATGGCCGGGATCAGCAGGCTCCAGACCGAAGCCGCCACCATGACCCCCGCCGCGAAGCCGCTGAGAGCCTTCTGTACGCCCTGGCTGAGCGCTCTTCGCATGAAGAACACGCAGCCGGAGCCAAGCGCCGTCCCAAGAAAAGGAAGCAACAGGCCGATGGTTACCGTTTTCATTTCCTGCCAAACCATCCCTTTTTCTCATAGGGCTCGGACGCAATCCCCAGGCAGCTGTAGCCTGTCCCGTCGATGGCCGCCTTCAGCCGCCCGGCGTCCGGCGCCGAATCCGTCAGGAAGGAGGCCTCCCCTTTCCCTCTGGAGGCCGTGACCTTCTTCGCCTCCGGCACCGCCTTCCGGATGGTCTCGCAGATGTGCGCCTCGCACATGGAGCACATCATGCCCTCGATTTTCAAAGTTGTTTTGATCATGCCGTTTTCCTTCTTTCTCTTGTTATTAGCATTTGCTAACTCATCATAGCACAAAAATATTTGAAATGCAAGAGTCCCAATTTAAAACACGGGTACCGCCCGCAGGCGGCACCCGTGTTTTCATGTGAATGCTTACGGCCTGGCTTCTTGCAAATAGACGCGATCAAAAAGGTACAGGAAGCTCACGGCCTGGGCGCGGTTTACGGCATTCTGGACGCCGAACAGGCCCTCGCCGATGCCGCCGGTGAGTCCGTTCTCATAGGCCCACAGGACCGCGTGACAGTAGTACTTGCCCTCCTTCACGTCGGTGAAGGGATTCTCCGTCAGCGCGTGCTCCGGCTTCCCGGCGGCCAGCCAGAGGAAGGTCACCGCATGGGCGCGGGAGCACTCCAGGCCGACGCCGAAGAGGCCCTCGCCGACGCCGCTGGTGAACTTGTTTTCATAGGCCCAGAGGACCGCGTCGTAGTAATACTTGCCCTCCTTCACGTCGGTGAACGGGTTCTCCGTCAGCTGGTGTGCCGGTCTGCCGCAGGCGATCCAGAGGAAGGTCAGGAATTGCTCGCGCTTGCAGCTCAGCTTCGGGCTGAAGGTCGTTTCGCTGGTGCCGGAGGTGATCCCCCGCACAAGGGCCCAGTCGATCGCGTCATGGGACCAGTGGCTCTTCGGCGGCATATCCGTGAAGATGCTGCCGGGGCAGTCGTCGCCGTCGCAGGGCCGGAAGATCAGCTTCGGAATCACGACCCGCCGGATCTGTTCGGCAAAGGCCGGATTGACAAAGCTGGCGGTGTAGGTGATCTCGCCCTCCTCGTCGTAGGTCGCTTCCTTCGTGATCTCGGCGCTGACCGTGCCCTGCTCGGTTTCTTTGTGTTCGGGATCGTTCTTGCAGACGCGGGTCGCCGTGATTTCGCTGCAGTCCGCCGCCCACTCGTAGCTCGGTTCGTCCCAGTCGTGGCCGACGGCGGGCAGGGTCTCGGTCTTCGTGTCCGTGTAGGTCTGGCCGTTCAGGCTGACCGCTGCGGTGTACACGACGCTCCCTTCCGTTTCGCAGCCGGGCTCCGTGCGCTCGCCGGTGATCGACGCCTCCAGGATCAGGTCCGCTCCGCCGTTCCGATCCGTGAAGGTCGCGCTTGCGAAGCGGAAGCCCTCCCAGGTCCAGCCGCTGAGCACGTAGTCGTGACCCAGGGCGGGGAGGATTTCGGTCCTGGAATCCGTGTAGCTCCGGCCCTCAAAGACTACCGTCGCGGTGTAGACCACGCTGCCGTCCTCCTCGGCGCTTGGCTCCGTCCGGACGGCGGTGATCTCCGCCTCGAGGGTCTCCGTGTGGCTCGGATCGTTGGCGCAGGTGAAGGTCGCCGTCGCCGCGCTGTATCCCGTCCAGCTCCAGGCTGTGAGCTCGTAGGCATGGCCGATAGGATCGAGGTTTTCGACGGTCTTGGTCTGCGGATAGAAGGCCGGGTTCGTAAAGCTCGCGGTGTAGCAGGTCTTTCCCGGCTCGGTGCAGCTGGGCTGCTGGCTGACGCTGGCGGTGCTTGCAGCGGTCTCGGTCTCCCGGTGGGTTTCATTCAGGCCGCAAACGCGGGAGGCCGTGACCGAGCTGTAATCCTCGCTCCAGACATAGCTCGGCACGCTCCACTCGACGTCCGGATGGGCAACCAGGACGCCGCCCTCCAGGAAGCTCTCGCTGCCGGCGCTGTCTCTGACGTACAGGGCGTACTCGCCGGGAGCGAGCTCCGGGAAGCTGTGGGGGCTGTCGCCGAGGGTCACGAAATCCCCGTCCTGGGGCGCGGCGTCTGCGGGCAGCAGGGCCACGCGGTAGACCGCCCGGTACAGATTCTCCGCCGGGCTGCTGACCGCGGCGTCGTAGGCGCCGCCCCGGATCGCGGCGGGCTCCACGGTGACGCTTCCCTGCTGCACGCCGCCCGCGCAGCTGAAGGTCTGGGTGATCAGCTCCTCCCGCAGGCTCAGCGGGACGGTGAGCTCCACGGTCCTTGTGACGGTGTGGCCGGCGCTGTCGGTCAGGCTGACGGTGTAGCTGCCGCCGCAGCGCAGCGGGAAGGCGCCGGAGTACAGGGTTCCGCTGACGGGGATCTCATAGCCGTTCACCGTCAGACTGCCCAGGCCTCGGTCGTCCGAGGCGGTGATGCCGAGGCTGTCCGCCCCCGCCGTCACCGAAAGCAGCGGATTCTGGTCTGTCGGCGTTGACAGGTCGAGGTTCGTGATTTTGGCGAAGGCTCTGGCCCAGCTGCCGTCCTCCCGGTCCACCCGGACCATGTAGACGCCGTTCCAGTTGGCCCTCCAGCGTTCGCCCTCGGTCTCCTTCTCCAGCGCCGCGTCGGACATGGCGCCGTTCCAGAAGAGGAAGGCGCTGCTCGTCTCGCCGTCCTCCGGCGCGTAGTCGGATTCCAGCCAGGGCGCCGTGGTGACGACGCCGGAGGCGGTGTTCACCGCCGCGCCGTTTTGGTCCACAAAGCGCAGATCGCCGCGGGCCAGCCCCGGCGCTCCGGCGATGGCGCCGGCGGAAAGCACGTCGTTGAACCAGCTGACGTTGAAGCTGCCGCCGGCGTTGTTGCCCGCGACGTCGAAGGCCCGGACGTTGAAGGTGCCGTTGCCCGTGAAGGTGAAATCAAAGTACCACAGGCCCTCGTCCAGCTTGACCAGCCTCGGCGTGCTGTTCTCGCTCAGCTCCCGGTCGTTGAAGCGGACGCTTTGCAGGCCGGAGGCGTCGAGAATGTAGCAGCTCATGGGGACGCTGCTGCCGGGGAGCAGGGAGGCGGTGTCCGGGAAGCTCCGGTTCCAAAGGATCTGCGGGGCGTCGGGATCGGTTTCCGGCACGGTGTTTACCTTGTAGGTGGCCACGTAGCGGTCGATCATCGTACCCTTCGCGGCCCGGATCGTGACCCTGTGCCGCAGGCCCTCCGGGTTATCGAAGACGATTACGGCAGGCACGGTGGTCGCCGGGCTCGTCTCCGGCTCGGCGGATACCGTCGGGAAGTACTGCTCCGTGCCGAAGACGGAGGACTTGACCCAGATCTCGCCGACGTAGTAGATCGTCATCGTATCGGCTACGGTCTCGAAGCTCAGCCAGGCGTTGTCCTGATTCGCCACAGACAGATCGTAGTTCATGGGAATGTCGCCCACGTTTCCGCAGCTCCAGCCCCCGGCCTCCGTCCAGCTCAGGAAGCGCCAGCCGGGGTTGGAGGACAGGGCCGCGTTCAGGTCCGTCGGGGTCCCGTTCGGGTCGTAGAAGCTGAAGGAGGCGTCGTCCTTGTAGATGTTGACGCCGTCCGCCATCGCGCCGACGGTGTAGGCGATCGAAACGATGGTATTGGTGGACCGGTCCTTGAGCTGGAGGATGCCCGTGGGCTTTTGTCCGGCCTCCAGCAGGGCCTGGGCCCTGGCGTTGGGGGCCGCCACGATGACCTGGCGGTCGGGATCGTAATAGCAGACGCCCATCCGGGGCTCCCAGGCCTCGGTGCCGTCGGAGATTTCGTTCAGCACCAGGTCCGGCTCCGTGCCGGTGGAGACGAAGTTCACGGGCAGGGTCAGGGTCGTGCCGAGGGCGGTGGAGATTCTGGCCGGTACGTCGAAGCTGGTCTGATGCTTGAAGGTCTGCTCCACCCGGTTGTTCACCGGGTTGTACTCCCGGTGCTCCGAGGTGTAGACGCCGTAGTGGAGGTCGGCCCCGTCCAGATCAGCGGCGGAGTATACCTCGACCTTCAGATGCAGGCCGCTGAAATCCCCCTCGCTTGCGAAGCAGGAGGCGGGCACGCAGAGCAGGCCGCCCTGCCCCGGCGTCGCTCCGGCGACGGTCCGGTAGTAGCCGGGCGCAAGCTCGCTGCTGCCGCCGGCGTCCTTCAGCTGATAGATGCCCCGCTGCTCCGGAGTGTCCGCGCCCCTTTGGATCGGCGCGGAGCTGACCAGATTGCTGCCGGTAATATCGACGGGCTTGTAGATCGCGTTGCCGAGCTCGTCCTTTTCGCCGCTGTCATAGCTGAACTGCAGGAAGACGTCCTCCGCCGCCGCGGAGCCGATATTGCCCACGGAAAGGCTGATCCGGTACTCCGCGATATTCTGTCCGCTTTCGTCCTTCCGGACCCGGAGGAAGCTCATGTCGAAGTCGCTGATGCAGAGCTCCGCCTGGTCCTCCACGGTCAGCAGCCCGTCGAGGACGGCATAGAAGGCGTTGGACTGGAAGTAGGAAGCGTCCTCGGAGAGCTCCAGCGACAGCACGGTGCCGGCGGGCAGATTTCGGGTCAGGGGCAGGGCGTAGAAGCTCAGAACGGTTTTGGCGCCGGAGGCGATGGGGGTGCTCAGGCTCCAGACCGCCAGCTCCTGGCTCTCGCCGCTGTCGGGGAAGGCGGCCAGCAGGCGGGCGGTGATGGGGTTGGTCTCGGAGGCGCGGACCGCCACGGTGCCGGTGTTGGTGAATTCCACCTGACCGATCAGCCGTTTTCCGGCGCTGAAGTCGTACTCGGCAAGACCCAGCCGGGCCTCGCCCAGGGCCTGCTCGCCGGCGCCGAAGGCGATGGCGTAGAAGGAGACGGCGGGGTCCCCGTCGGGAACAACGGTGGTATAGTCCTCCTTCCCCTCGTGGACGAAGCGCTGCTCCTTCAGCTCCGCCAGGCTGCCCTGGGTGAGAATGATGAGCTGCTGCCGGTCGCCCGCGTCGCCGGGAACTGTCCGGGTGGACATTTGCAGGTTGGAGAAGCTCAGGCGCTTCATGGAGCCGGTGTAGCCGCTCTCCGTGCTCAGCTTGCCGAGATAGGCCAGCTCCGCGTCCTCGCCGCTCATCCCGTAGGTGACGCGGTCCTCATAGACCTGTAAATCCCGCATGGCCAGGATGGTCGGCACGCCCCAGCTCTGGGTATTGCGGTCCCACCAGGCGGTGAAGATCGCGTTGGAAAGGCTGTCGGCCACGGGGGCGGTGTAGACCACGGCCAGGTTCTCGCCGTCGGAGCCGATGCAGACGTCGGTGCCGGTGGTCTCGCTGAAGATCGGGGTCAGGGCGGCGGCCCCGCCGTCCAGGATCGCCTCCAGATCGGCCTGTCGCAGCAGCCAGGTGTTGCCGCCCATCTCAAAGAGGGCCAGGGCCTCGGTCTCGTCGCCGTCGAGTCTGGCGTTGAGGAAGCGCAGGTTCGCGAAATAGGGGTCCGCCTTGGGCGTCCGGATGGCGTTGTTCTCATAGACGCCGTCCTTCAGCACGGCGGCGTCCAGATTGTCCTCGGTGCAGCCCTCAAAGTCGATGATGGTTTGCAGGAGCTTGGCCTCGGCGAAGCCGGTCCCGTCCAGACGCCGCAGATAGAGTCTGCGGATGACGCCCCGCTCGGTTTCGGCGCTGATCTCCTCCGGATGCTCCGCGCCGACGGTGACAAAGCCATCGCCGCTGTCGTTGAAGTAGGCGGTCTCGGCGGTGGAGTAGAGCAGCAGGACGCCGCCGTCCAGCTCGAGGGCCTTCAGGTTTTCCACGGCCTCGCCGGGGATTTCGGCCTCCTCGCCCTTCGCCGTGCGCAGGACGGAGCCGCTGCCGTGGAGCTCGTTCAGGGCGGAGAGGACAGCCCAGGTATAGACCGCGGCGGCCTCCTTCGCGTCGTTGGCGTTCAGGCTGTTCAGGTCCTCCTCGCTCAGATTCTCATTCTTTGCGAGAATCCAGGCCTTGAGCAGAGCGTTCTCCGCCGCGCCGGAGCCCTCGGCGGCGACCCAGAGCTCCGTCTCGCCGGCGGCCGCGGGGGACCAGCGGAATTCCACGGCGGTGTCCATGGCGCTCGGCGCCGAGGGCGCGGCCTCGGGGTCGAGGGAGACCGTCCGGGTCTTCACGCTGTAGCTCTCGCCCTCGGCGTCGGCATGGCTGACCCAGACGACGCGGATGCCCGCATCGACCGCCGCGGCGCTGTAGTCCAGGTCCGTCAGATTGTCGTCGTCCAGCAGCAGGTAGGGTGTGTCGGCGTCCTCGTTCAGGGGGTGGACCAGGCCGGTGTTCTCGGAGAAGCTGCCGCTCATCACCAGGCGGCTCAGGACCAGCTGCGGCACGCCCTCCAGCATCAGGGGGTAGATCAGATAGTTCTCGTTCCCCACCTGGACCAGCTTGTAATCGTAGCCCACGCTCAGGCCGTTCACCAGGACCCGGGCGTCGCCGGAGGTATTATAGCCGGAGAGCTGGAAATCGGGGGTGCCGGTGGGGTCGATGGCGCGGGTGTCCTCCCCGGGCCTGCGCACCCGCTGGGTTGCGGAGACGTCCGTCGGGGCGCTGACGTGGACCAGGCTCTGGGCCTTCGCCCTGGCGTGAAGGGTCCCGTCGGCGGAACGGCTTCTGTTCTCCTCCGTGGGCGGGGTCTCGAAGCGGTCCAGCTTCGTGGAGAAGCCCGCCGCCACATCGACCGTATGGGCGTTGCCGCTGTTGGAGAAGCTGAGCTTGGCGGGGGATTTTTGGAAGGTCTTGGCGGAATCGAGATCGGGCGACGTGACCTGGATCGTTCCGCTGAAATAGATCCAGATCTCATCCTCGGCGGTGGTGAAGCGGAGCTTCGAGCCCTGCCTGACGGCGACGGCCAGGTCCGCATTCATGGGGATCTCGCCCTTGAACTTGCCGCCGGACCAGCGGTGGGCGGAGACGTTCTCGGAGAAGTACCAGCCCTGCTCGGGCTTCGGATCGTCGGAGAAATCTGCGGCGCTGCCGTCGGGGTTGTAGAAGGCGCAGTCGGCGTTGTCCTTGAAGAAGTTGAAGCCGGTGGGCGGCTCGGGCTCGGCCGGCAGGGATTTGCCGTCGGCGGCGGTGTAGGTGGACTTTTCCCAGAGGGTGACGTTTCCGTCCACCGCGGAGGCGGTGATGTCCCAGTTGAAGTAGCCGCCGGTGCCGTGCTGGGCGCCCTCCACGCCGATGGCGATGCAGTCCATGGAGTAGTTGAAGAAGAGAATGGTGAGATGGAAGCCCGCGGCCAGGGTCCACTCGAAGCTTGAGATGTAGAAACCCTCGTAGCTGTCCGTCTCCTCCAGATAGCCGCCCATGGTCATGGAGATGGACACGCTGGTCCGGATAAAGACCTCGAACTTCAGCACGTCGATGCCGACGCCGGCGCCGACCTCCAGACTCAGGCCGGGGGTGACGGTCAAGCCGTCGAAGACGGTCTTGCTGGTTGCGCCGATGACGGGCTTCAGGTTGGCGGCGGTGACCGCCGTGTTCTTCTTCGGGGTCAGGCGGACGTAGACGATCTCGTGATAGGCCTCAAGGAGGACCTCCTTGGTGCCGCCGTCGCCGGTGAGCATACCGGAGACCAGCGCCTTGTCGCTGCAATCCCTGTTTTCGAAGACCTCCATGTAGACCTTGCCGTTGAGATCCAGATGGAAGCCCCTTGCGGTATTAAAGCCGACCGGCTTTCCGCCCTCCGGGTCCACGGGCTTGTCCCGCATATCCAGGGCGAAGACCAGCTGCTCTCCCTGGCTCAGGCCGTTCAGGCTGCCCTGCTCAAAGCTCGTGATCTCTTTCCCCTCCTTGGCGCTGCGCAGAACGGAGAAGCTGAGCTTGAGCTCCACCTCAATGCCGATCTTCAGATAGACGTAGATCAGCGGGCAGAAGGAGAAGCGGTGCTGGATGGTAAACTCGAAGCCGAGGGTTCCGGCCAGGCCCGCGTTCTTGAAGTAGTGGCAGTTGTCGATGGGGTTGTACTCGAACATGATCGAGATCTGGATCTTGAAGCTGACCTGGACCTTTTGGGAGGTGGTGTTGCCGTTCTTGGCGTTGTTCAGGCCCTCGTCGTCGAAGAAGCCGTCGAAGAACTGCTTCATGGAGCCCTTCTTCGGACTGGTCAGAGCCTTGCAGAACTCCTTGAGGGTGATCATGCCGCCGTTGGCGTCCTTGAAGCCCTCCTTGGCCTTTTCGCTCCGGGTGGGCTCTGTGGGCGGCTTGGGGGATTCGGTGTCGCTGTGCACCAGCTTGGGATCTTCCTTCTCGTCATTCCAGTCGTTTTTGTGATAGCGGGCGGTCGTTTTCTCCAGCGTCACCTTTCCGTCCTTGTCCGTGACCTCCTTGATCGTGACGACGGTCTTCTCGCCGTTCGCGTCCGGCTCCGGGGGCGTGGTGGTGGTCGTCTTGGTTGTGACGCCCTTGTCCTCCTTGACGTTTTCCTTGATGGTGTTGCCCTGGTCGTCTTTTCTGGTGGTGGTCGTGCTGCCGTCGGAATTGTTCTGGGTCTTTTCACTGCCGGAGTAGTTGGTATCCTCGTACTGATAGACCGGGATGCCGATGGCGAAGCCGACCTCGTAGCCGTCCATGATGATGGTGACGTAGTCCCCCAGCTCCAGCTCCAGGGAGGGAAGCTCCGTGCCCAAATCCGGAGCGAATTCCGCGGCGCCCACGTCGGTGCCCGGACCGGTGCCGCCGGTCTCGCCGGGGTCGCCGCCGCTCTGCATGTTCAGCAGCTCATCCGGGCCGGGCTCGGCGCTCACGGTGCCCATGGCCATGGTTTCTGCCTGGATGTCGTTGAGATCGTCGATGCCGGGCTGGTCCCGGGTGCCGCGGGTGGGCTTGCGCTGCTCCTGGACGCCGATGGCGAAGGTGGTCCGCCCGCAGAAGGAGCCGAGGAAGGCGTTGATGTTTTGATTGCCCGGCGAATTTTCATCGTCGTCCGTCTCAGGCGTCTCCCCTCCGATGGCAACGGAGCCGCCGGTGATATTGTGGTTGTCCACAATGGGCGTGGGGTTTTTGAAATCAACCAGCAGTCTGCCGGTGTACTCGGGGGTCCAGGTGAAGGTCGTAACCGTGTCGGAGTCGATAATCTCGGTCTTGTCGTCGTTCAGGGTATTCTCGGTTATGGACGTAACGCCCTTCTCCCCCACGTCGCCGCCCAGGGGAATGTCGATTGAGGTCATCGCCGTGGCGTCCGCCCCG
>CAMVKI010000083.1 GCA_947168005.1 uncultured Clostridia bacterium | reverse complement strand
TGTAGCGGGCCTTCAGGGTCTCGATGCCGGTGCCGGCCTTCTTGAACAGGCCCAGGAAGCCCTTCCGCTCCTCGTCGGCGTCGAAGCCCTTGAGCTCCACCACCAGAGAGGAAATCATGTCGCCCACCTCGCCCAGGTCCTTGGTGCGGACGGCGGCCAGGGCGGCGTCGGAGAAATCGGCCACGTTCTTCTGGGCCCCGGCGCCGTACTGCAGGGAGAGGTTCGGGTTGCGAATGTCGATCTGCTGGGCCACCTTGTGAACGGCCTCCCGCTCCTGCTCCGTGAGCATGGAGTAGTCGGGGCCCGCCTCGGGCGCGGGCTCGGGCTCCTTCGCCGCCAGGTCAAAGGTGGGAACGGGCTCAAAGCTGGGGATTTCCGTGACCTTCTCCGCCTCCAGGACCGGGGTCTCGGCGGTCTTCTCGGCGGTTTCGGGCTTCAGCTCGGGGATCATATCCATGAAACTTACCTCCTTAGGGTGATGATTGCATAAGCTTACCCCTGTATTTTATCGCAAAAGCGCTCATAAGTCAATTGTTAATTGA
This sequence comes from uncultured Clostridia bacterium, assembly GCA_947168005.1. Lineage (GTDB taxonomy): Bacteria > Bacillota > Clostridia > Oscillospirales > Oscillospiraceae > JAFRPC01. The sequence goes on along the minus strand of CAMVKI010000083.1, from coordinate 9,402 downwards.
CTTCAAGGGAAAGATTGGATATAATAAGGAGGATAATAAGCTCGGGAGGTATGCCCTATGATCAAAATCGCCCCGTCGATCCTGTCCGCCGATTTTGTCAATCTGGAGCGGGATATCCGCGCCCTCGGTCCCCAGGGGGCCGACTACGTCCACGTGGACGTGATGGACGGAAACTTCGTTCCCTGCCCCTGGACGTCCATCTGATGATCGACCGGCCCCTCCGCTACGTGGAGGACTTCTGCAGGGCGGGAGCCGACATTCTGACTCTGCACGTGGAATCCGATCTCCCGGCCAACACCCGGGCCGCCCTGGAGAAGATCCGGGCCCTGGGGGTCCGCCCCGCCCTCTCCGTCAAGCCCAACACCCGGCCCGAGGCCCTGCTCCCCTTCCTGGAGCTCTGCGATCTGATCCTGGTCATGACCGTGGAGCCCGGCTTCGGCGGCCAGAGCTTCATGGCCGATATGATGCCCAAGCTGAAGACCATCCGGGGCTGGCTCGACGAAAGGAACCCCGGCTGCGAGCTGGAGGTGGACGGCGGCGTCAACGAAACCACCGGCAAGCTCTGCGTCGAAAACGGCGCCAACGTCCTGGTGGCCGGCAGCGCCTGGTTCAAATCTCCGGACCCGGCGGCCTTCGCCCGGGCCCTCAGGGGCTGAACGGGAAATGCAAAATGCAAGATGCAAAATGCAAAATGGAACAGGCTGCGGCTGAGACGGCGGGACAGGGCTCCGAGCCTGTCATTGCGAGCCAGTGCGCACACCGGCGCGGCAATCCGCATCCCCCGTCCCCTGTTGCCTGTTGCCCGTTGCCTGTTGCCTCGGACGCGCTCCGCGTTCTGTACTGCGACAAGGAGCTCCTGGTCTGCGAAAAGCCGACGGACTGTCTATCGGAGCCCGGACCGGGGAAAAGCCTCCCCGCCCTGGCCGCCGCCTGGCTGCGCGAACACGGCGAGGACCCCGCGGTCCGCACGGTCCACCGGCTGGACAAGGCCGTGGGCGGCCTCATGGTCCTGGCCCGCACCCAGCGGGCCGCGGCCTCCCTCATCGACCAGATCGCCGCCCGGACTGCGGAGAAGGAATACCTGGCCGTCCTGCGGGGCGTGCCCGAGCAGGACGAGGCCGTGCTGGAGGACCTGCTCTTCCACGACAGCCGGACCAACAAGACCTTCGTCGTCGCCCGGCCCCGGAAGGGGGTCCGGGAGGCGAAGCTCAGCTACCGGGTCCTGGGCCGGGCCGAGGGCGAATCCGGCCCTCTGAGCCTGGTGCGGGTGAAGCTCTACACCGGCCGCACCCACCAGATTCGCGCCCAGTTCTCCCACCGGGGCCTGCCCCTGCTGGGGGACCTCCGCTACGGCAGCAGGGCCGCCCACGGCCCCGCCCTCTTCTCCTGCCTGCTGGCCTTCGACCACCCCGCTGCCGGGAAACGCATGAAATTTGAGCTGCTTCCCACCGGCGAGCCGTGGGACCTGTTCGCGGAACCGCAGCAAGATACGCCGTAGCGGCGCACAGCGTGCGCCACCAGCATCGTACGTTCAAGCATGGCGCACACTGTGCGCCGCTACAGCCATTCTCGATTGGAGGACTATATATGATCAACAAAGCCATTGCTTCCCTCGTACAATACGCCATCGACAAGGGCCTCATCGCCGAGGACGACCGGGTTTACGCCGTCAACGCTCTGCTGGAGCGGATGAAGCTGGACAGCTTCGAGGCTCCCGGGCAGCTTTTGGACAAGCCCGTCAACGAGCTGCTGGAGATCCTCACCGACGACGCCGTGGCCCGGGGCCTCTGCGAGGACAACGTCACCTTCCGGGACATCTTTGACACCGGCCTCATGGGCTGTCTGACCCCACGGCCCTCGGAGATGCGCCGGGAGTTCCGCCGCCTGCTGGCGGAGGACCCCAAGCGGGCCACCGACTGGTACTACGCCATGAGCGGCGCTTCCAACTACATCCGCTGGGACCGGATTCGCCGGAACATGGTCTGGAAGGCCCCCACGGAATACGGCGAGCTGGACATCACCGTGAACCTGACCAAGCCGGAAAAGGCCACCACTACCGGCGCCGCCTTCCAGGCCGCCAAGGCGGCCGCCTCCACCTATCCCAAGTGTATGCTCTGCGTGGAGAACGAGGGCTACGCCGGCCGGGTCAACCACCCCGCCCGGCAGAACCACCGGATCATGCCCTTCGTCCTGGACGGCGAGGACTGGTTCCTCCAGTACTCCCCCTACGTCTACTACAACGAGCACTGCATTGCCTTCTCCGCGAAGCACTATCCCATGAAGGTGGACGGCCATTCCATCCGCCAGCTCCTGGACTTCGTGACAGTCTTCCCCCACTACTTCATGGGCTCCAACGCGGACCTGCCCATCGTGGGCGGCTCCATCTTCACCCACGCCCACTTCCAGGGCGGCCGCTATGACTTCGCCATGGCGAAGGCCCCCATCGAGACGCCTCTGGTCTTCAAAGGCTTCGAGGAGCTGAGCGCGGGCATCGTCAAGTGGCCCATGAGCGTCATCCGCCTCCGCGGGGCCGACCGGGAGCGGATCGCGGCCCTGGCCGAGCGGATTCTGAACCTCTGGCGCGGCTACACCGACGAGAGCGCCTATATCTTCGCCGAGACCCTGGGCACCCCCCACAGCACCATCACCCCCATCGCCCGCCGCAGAGGCGCGGACTACGAGCTGGATCTGGTGCTCCGCAACAACATCACCACCGAGGAGCTTCCCCTGGGCGTCTACCACCCCCATCCCGAGCTCCATCACATCAAGAAGGAAAACATCGGCCTCATCGAGGTCATGGGCCTGGCGGTCCTGCCCCCCCGTCTGAAACGGGAGCTGGCCCGGACAGCCGAGCTTTTGGTCAGCGGCGGCGAGCTGCGGGCCGATGAACTCACCGAGAAGCACGCCGACTGGGCCGAGGAGCTGAAGACCCGCTACAGCTTTACGGCTGAGAACGTGGACAAGATCCTCCGGGACGAGGTCGCCGTGGTCTTCGCCAAGTGCCTGGAGCACGCCGGCGTCTTCAAGCGCAGCCCCGAGGGCCAAGCCGCCTTCCTGCGCTTCGTCGCCCATGTGAATGACAAGCTTTAAGTTATGGGAAAATACGAAAAACGAAAAACTGAATACGAGGACATTCAAAACGTCTTTCAAAAGCGAGACCGCAAGCGGGCGGAACGTCCCGCGGCAGCGCAGCCCCAGGACTACCCGGAGGTCCCCGGCTTTATGAACGAGCCGAAACGGATCCGGGGCGACGCGGGCTACAGCGTGGAGAATCTGCGGGAGGTCCACGAGGGCCGGGCCGTCTATGACAACGGCCCCGCCTACGTGGAGAGCAGCTCGGTCCGGGGCCAGGCCGCCCCCCAGCAGCCGGTCTACGTCCAGGAGCCCTACTATGGGCAGCAGTCCTATCCCGGCGGCCAGCCCGTCTACGATCAGCCCCGCCGGAGGCCCCGCCGCCGGAAGAAGCACCGCTTCCTCCGCTTCATCGGGAAAAGCATTCTGGTCCTCCTGGCCCTGGTGATCCTGGCCGGAGCCGTCTCCCTCCTGCTGGCGAAGATGCCCGAGACCGATCAGCCCATCGGCGAACGGAAGGACGGCGTCTGCACGGTCCTGCTCTGCGGCGTGGACGAGGAGGGAGCCCGCACCGACACCATGCTCCTGCTCTATCTGGACCGGAACGGCAAAAAGCTCCGGCTCCTGAGCCTGCCCCGGGACACCATGGTCAACCGGGACAATCCCGTTCCCAAGCTCAACGGCGCCTACGGAGCCAACGGCAGAGGCGAGAAGGGCATGAACGTCCTCATGGACTACGTGAAGGACCTGGTGGGCTATCGGCCCGACGGCTATATGCTCCTGGACCTGGTATGCTTCGAGGAGCTGGTGGACGCCATGGGCGGCGTCCGCTTCAACGTGCCCATGGACATGCAGTACAACGACCCCACCCAGGATCTCTATATCGACCTGAAGCAGGGCGTGCAGAAGCTCAACGGCAAGGAGGCCATGTGGCTGGTTCGCTATCGCAGCGGCTACGCCATGGCCGACCTGGAGCGGGTCAGCGTCCAGCGGGACTTCCTGACCGCCGCCATCGACCAGTGGAAGTCTCTGGAACGCCTGCCCCGGGCGCCCTACGCCGCCCTCCTGCTGATGCGGAACACCACCACCGACCTGAGCTGGCGAAACCTCTGCTGGGTCGCCATGACCCTGGCCCGCTGCGGCTCCGGCGGCGTCGAGAGCGACACCCTCCCCGGCAAGCCCGCCACCGTCAACGGCGGGGCCTACTATGTGGAGGACCGCCAGGCCGCCGCGGAGCTCGTCAACGAAAAATACAACCCCTACGAAACCGAGATCCGCGCCGGAGATCTGCACCCCTACGGGCACTGAGCCCCAGGGACGGCACTTTGCCGTCCCAATGAATTGAAAATGGCAAATTGGAAAATTCCTCCATTCGAAATTCTTAATTGTTAATTCTTACTTCTTAATTCATAATCATTCCTGTCTCGCAAGGAGAAAGCATATGGCAATCTTTGTAACCCTTGACAACGGCGTCCCCGCCGACGCCGCCGCGCGCGACCCCCGGGAGCGCCGCTGCTACGAATTTCTGGACCGGCTCGGCGTTCCCTATCGCCGGGCGGACCACGAGGCCGCCAACACCATGGAGCTCTGCCGGGAAATTGAAAAAAGCCTCGGCTGTCCCATCTGCAAAAACCTCCTGCTGACCAACCGCCAGCAGACCGACTTCTATCTGCTCCTCATGGAGGGCGACAAGGTCTTCAAGACCAAATACCTCTCCAAGGCCCTGGGCTGCGCCCGGCTGAGCTTCGCCAGCGACGAGCAGATGGAGCAATTAGTTGACATAACGCCAGGCTCCCTCTCAGTCCTGGGTCTGATGAACGACCCGGAGAAGAAGGTCCGCCTGGTCATCGATAAGCCGGTTTTGGAACAGCCCGAAATCGGCTTCCACCCCTGCCTGAATACCTCCACCCTGGCCGTCTCCATGGCCGACTTCCGGGAGAAAATCCTCCCCGCCCTGGGCCACGAGCCCACGGTGGTGGAGCTGCCGACAGAGCCCGACGCTCCGTAGCGGCGCACACTGTGCGCCTCCCGCTCGCCGTAGGGGCGGCCATTGGCCGCCCGCCTTCCGCACCGGCTTTCCCACAGAGTATCGAGGCCGTAGGGGCGGCCATTGGCCGCCCGCAGCACGCGGAAAGCTGTAAATCTGTGATTCTTAGCTCACTGCACTTTGGAGAGCACCACCCCTATTGGCACTTCGGAGGTCTCTGCCTCGGGCGGGCGGCCAATGGCCGCCCCTACATCCGCTCACGGAGGTGATTCCATGACCGTCGGTCGCTTCGCCCCTTCCCCTTCCGGAAAGATGCACCTGGGGAATCTGTTTTCGTTCCTGCTGGCCTGGTGCTCCGTGCGCTCGGTCGGCGGCGAGCTGGTCCTCCGCATGGAGGACCTGGACCCCCAGCGGACCTCGGCGGAGTTCGCCGCCCTGATTCGCCGGGACCTGCTGCGCTTCGGCCTGGACTGGGACCGGGAGGTCCCCTGTCAAAGCACCCGTACCGCCGCCTATGACGCGGCCTTTGCAAAGCTGGAGGAAATGGGCCTCATTTATCCCTGCTACTGCTCCCGCTCGGAGGTCCACGCGGCCTCGGCCCCCCATCTGGGCCAAAGCGAATTCGTCTATGCCGGGACCTGCCGGGAGCTGACGCCGGAGCAGCGGGCCGCCAAAAAGCGGCTCCCCGCCTGGCGGCTCCGGGTCCCCAACCAGGAATGGACCGTCCGCGACGGCCTCCAGGGGGACTATACCGAGCTGCTGAGCCGGGACTGCGGGGATTTCGTGGTCCGGCGGGCCGACGGGGTCTACGCCTACCAGCTGGCCGTCGTCGTGGACGACGCCGACAACGGCGTCACCCAGGTGGTCCGGGGCCGGGATCTGCTGGCCTCCGCCCCGCGGCAGATGTATCTCTTCTCCCTGCTGGGCAAGCCCGCCCCGGAATACGTCCACGTCCCCCTGCTGATGGCCCCCGACGGACGGCGGCTGAGCAAGCGGGACGGCGACCTGGACCTGGATACCCTGCTGGGCCGCTTCACGCCGGAGGAAATCCTCGGCGCCCTGGCCTTCGCCGCCGGACTGATCGAGCAAAGGGAGGCTGTCTCTGCACGCGAGCTTGCCGCGTCCTTCGACTGGGCCAAGGTGCGGAGCGAAGACATTTGCCTGCGCTTGTAAGCGCGCTTGTTTTCTTTGGTATATGGAGGAAACGCCTGTGAAGAGAACCCATTCAAAGGCAAGCGCCGTTGTCCTGCGCCAGGACTCCGCCGTACGCTGGTTATTCATTTTCATCCCAACGGGTTTGCTCCTCTTCTTTACGGTCTTGATTGCAGGCACGGTTGGCTGGAAAGCAGCGCTGGAGCTGCTGTTTCTTCTGCTCGCCAGTCTTTTCATTCTTCTCTTTCCGGTCATCTTTTTCTTCTGGCATTGGAGATTGGTGCTCGACACAGACGGACTGCACCGGCGGAGGCTGTTTTCATGGACGCACCGCAGCTGGAGCGAGGTCTCAAAAATCACCCAAAGCACTGACGCGCGCGGTAATGAGCAGCTCTGGATCTACTTCTCCAATGGAAAGACCTGGTATTTGCATTCCAGGTATGACGGTTACCCTTCCGCAAAAAAACTGCTCCGAAAGCACTGCAATTTTCAACTCAGAAAATAACATACTAAGGAATCCATCTCTGACAAAGGAGAATCATATATGGACAACATCAAACTTGCCAATCTGCTCTTCCCCGACGTCACCCTGACGCCGGAGGACCTGGAAGCCAAATACCCGCCCCGGGAGCTGCCCGAGGGCGCCCGGGTGACCCGCTTCGCCCCCTCCCCCACGGGCTACCTGCACATCGGCGGTCTCTTCGGGGCCCTGACCGACGTGCTGGCGGCCAAGGCCTCCAAGGGTGTCTCCTACCTCCGCATCGAGGACACCGACAAGAAGCGCGAGGTGGACGACGGCGTTTCCGCCATCATCAAGGGCTTCGAGGCCTTCGGCGTGGAATTCACCGAGGGCGTCACGGGCTTCGGCGCCGAAAAAGGCGCCTACGGCCCCTACACCCAGAGCCAGCGCGTCTTCATCTACCACGCCGTCGCCAAGCGGCTGGTGGAGGAGGGCAAGGCCTATCCCTGCTTCTGCAGCGCCGAGGAGCTGACCCAGCTTCGGGAGCAGCAGGAGAAGGACGGGGCCCTGATCCGGGGCTACTTCGGCAAATACGCCAAGTGCCGGGATCTGAGCCTGGAGGAGATCGAGGCCAGGCTGGCCGCGGGCAAGCCCTGGGTCCTGCGCTTCCGCTCCGAGGGCAGCGAGGACAGGCGCATCGTCTTCGAGGACCTGATCCGGGGCAAGATCGAGATGCCCGAGAACATCATCGACGAGGTGCTGCTGAAATCCGACGGCATCCCCACCTACCACTTCGCCCACGTCTGCGACGACCACTTCATGCGGACCACCCACGTGATCCGCGCCGAGGAGTGGCTGAGCTCCGTGCCCAAGCACATCGCCATGTTCAAGGCCTGCGGCTACCGGGTGCCCAAGTACGTCCACACGGCCCAGGTCATGAAGCTGGACGACGAGACCGGCGACAAGCGCAAGCTCTCCAAGCGCAAGGACCCGGAGGCCGCCGTCAGCTACTTCGTAGAAAAGGGCTTCCCCAGGGAGGCCGTCATCGAGTACCTGCTGACCCTGCTGAACTCCAACTTTGAGGACTGGCGCCGGGCCAATCCCGGCGTGGACGCCATGGACTATCCCTTCAATCTGAAGAAGATGGGCTCCTCCGGCTGTCTCTTCGACCTGCTGAAGCTCACGGACGTCAGCAAGAACGTGATCTCCCACATGAAGGCCGCCGACATCTATACCCGCGTCGCCGACTGGGCGAAGGACTTCGCCCCGGACTTCTATGCGATTTTCACCGCGGACCCGGCCTTCTCCACCGCCATTCTGAACATTGACCGGGAGGTCCCCAAGCCCCGGAAGGACATCGCCAAGTGGGACGAGGTCCCGGAATATCTCTCCTACTTCTTCGCCGAGCCCGAGGCCGACCCGACCCTCTTGCCGGAGCGGGTCAGCCCGGAGGACGCCAGGGCCATCCTGGCCTGCTGCTGCGCCCACTACGAGCCCGCCGACGACAGGGACGCCTGGTTCGCCCGGATGAAGACCTGGTGCCCCGGCCTGGGCTTCTGCCCCGAGGTCAAGGAATTCAAGAAGAACCCCGAGGCCTTCAAGGGCCACGTGGGCGACCTGAGCTCCGTAATCCGCCTGGCCGTCACCGGCCGCACCAACACCCCGGACCTCTGCACCATCATGCAGCTGCTGGGCAAGGAGAAGGTTTCTGAAAGACTGAACCGCTTCGCGGAGAAGCTGTAAGCTCCCCGTTCCTGTCATTGCGAGCCAGTGCGCACACTGGCGTGGCAATCCGTTCTCCCCGTCCCCATCCTGACAAATATGGAGACCGTCATGACACAAAAGAAACCCCAATGGGCCGTCATCATTCGTCAGGGCCGCACAGAGCGTATCCTCTTTTCCCTGCTCCCCGTCCTGTTCATAGGTATGCTCGGGTTATTCGCCTGGGATTTTCGGGACGACCCTGAAAATCTGTCTTCTCTGGCCGCCCTGCTCTGCATCGCTCTCATTTTCCTCGTTCCCGTCACCTTTTATATGTGGCACTGGCGCATGGTGTTGGACGAAGACGGTCTGCACCGGCGGCGGCTGTTCCGCTGGGTCAGCCATAGCTGGGCAGATCTGACCAAAATCACTCAAAGCAGCGACGGAAGAGGCAATGGGCAGCTTTGGATCTATTTTTCCAACGACGAACCCTGGTATCTTGTCTCCCGCTATTACGGCTATTACCCCGCCCGGATGCTCCTGCAAAAGCACAAGTCCATCGAGCTGCGGGAATAGCGCGGCGGCCTGGGGTCAGGCCACCCTACAGCCCTCTGTGCTCTGCACCCTTTCCCCACCCTGATCCCTGATCCTTGATCCCTGATCCCTATAAACGAGGTGATCCCATGAAACTGATGATCTTAGACGGAAACTCCGTCATCAACCGGGCCTTTTACGGGGTGCGGCTGCTCACCACCAAGAGCGGCCAGTACACCAACGCCATTTACGGCTTCCTGAACATTCTGGAGAAGGTGCGCCAGGAGGAGAATCCCGACGCCCTCTGCGTGGCCTTCGACCTCAAGGGCCCCACCTTCCGCCACGAGCAATACGACCAGTACAAGGCCACTCGCCACGGGATGCCCGAAGAGCTGGCCCAGCAGATGCCCGTGATGAAGGACGTGCTCCGGGCCATGAACATCCCCATCTACGCCTGCCAGGGCTGGGAGGCCGACGACGTGATCGGCACCGTGGC